>JBIKKD010000032.1:0-10766 GCA_044360565.1 Kapaibacterium sp. (SeqCode) | reverse complement strand
TTTTCATGCATATCATCATCAGATGCTTGAGCATGATACCCGAGCAAGATAAAACACATGATATGAATGAATGCAAAGTACATCAATATGCAATCCTGAATCCATAACCGAGATAATCTTCCCTCTCGGTATGATACATCCCATGTATAGATCTACCTGATGAAGCAATGAGACCGAACCAAATTCCTGTTTTATCCTTCATGTGATATTTCACTCCGCATTGAATGGAATGTGTGGGCAAAGTGATTCCTTGCACTTCGCTTATACGCACATCATAACCTGATTCAATGCTCAAATCATTCCCAATTGAATATCGCGTGTCGAAACCAAGTTGAGGAACAATACGACCGATATTTCTGGGTTGTGTTGACCAAATCCAAGTGATGCCGCCATAAAGTCGGAAATCACTGAGCATCACATATCCGGAAACATCGGCAAATTCTCTGCTATAGACAAATGGTTTTCTATCCGAGAAGACGCCTTGTGCATCAGCGGCTCCATCAACCAAATGCGTGGAAATATGCGACAATCTCAATCGAGCGCCTGCAGGCATTCCGGCAACATTCCCATGGACGGAACCTTGCAAACCAAAAAAATAATCAGCGGTTTCAACAGGAAATTTAAAGTTGCCTTCACTTCTTAATCTGGTGAGAATAAATGCATCTGCTCCAATGCCGGCCTTCCATCCAGATCCAATTTCGAATTGATTGAGATCAATCGTTTGACCGATATCAAGCCGCAATCGATCAGCATTCGGTTGATAGAATGAACCTATGCGAGCTTCAAGTGGATTTGCTATATAATGAGGATAAAATGAATCTTGAGCACATACATTGACAATATGCACACAGAGAATCACTGGCAAGAGGAAAAGTAAACGCATATTAATTGGCAATGAGATTTTTGATTTCACTCAACCAATCGCGAGTCAGAGGATTGATGAGCTTTGTATTGATTCCAAGGGATTGCGCGATTCTGCAATTCACGGGAGTATCATCTAAGAACAGAATTTCCTCGGGAGAATAACCTGTTTTCAAGATCACATGATGAAATATTTCGGGATCGGGTTTCTTAAGATTCATTTCATATGAAAGAAACAAATGCTCAAAATATTCAAACAATGGCTTGCATTCATCACGAACATGATCGTGATGAATCTCATTGATATTACTCAAAAGTGCAATTGGAAGATATTGAGAAATCTCATGTATGAATGATATCGTATCAGGATATAATCCCAAAAGCATTGCATTCCAAGCATTGATGATTTGCTCATCTGTGGCTTGAATGGAATATTCTTCACTTAATCTGGATATGAAATCTGATTTGTTCAACGTACCTGCATCAAATTCTCCAAATATTACTTCCGCATGTTCAAGAGAAAATGAGATTGGGCTTGCATTGATTGATTGGAGTGTATTGAGTGCAGAGTGTGTTCGTGCATGTTCTATATTGTAGAGCACACCTCCCAAATCAAATAGAATCAAACGAATATTCATATTAGAATATGCCGATATATTCGATGCCTGCATATCTCAGAAAGCCATTTCCATTTGCTCTGCTTTCCAAGAGATCCCTTGCTTGAATGGTAAGATTAATACCTTTGAAAGGTGAGTATTTCACGGCACAATTCAACAAACCATTCTTGTTCATGAATGTCGGATCTTCATTCCATGTACCGGAATATTCGGTCGCGATTGTTACATTCTTTGAGAAAGACTGTTCGATTCCCACGAAAGCACTCGGTGTATTTGAATATGCCGATGGCATGATTGGATAATTGATTCCACCGTGCAAAGACAAAATGCCTGCTTCCCATGAAATATTTTTTGATGCGCTCACAAAAATGCCCGGCGCATTGAATTCAAATCTTCGCTTATTTTCCCAGGCGCCAAGTCCTTGACTATTCAAACCCAGCACTATGGCCGGTCTATTTTTCTTTTCGGAATAAAGTCTTGCTCGCACTTCAAAGAGCAATAATGGTTGAAGTATGGGATCACCTTCGCCCAAAAATGGCATTGCTGAATAAGAAAATCCAAGATTGACATTTTTTGTGAGACCATAATTAACTTGAGTCAGGATTCCTGATTCCTGCATGATTATGCCTGAAACCCTATACGCCTTTGGAGGTAATATTCTCGCAGTTGGCATATCCACTATAGATAATCTGGGCATTTTCCCTTTAGAGCCGGCACTGCCCTGACTTAAAACAGGTTGCTGTTGACTCATAATGAGAAGAGTTATCAAGACAATTAGCCGCAAAGAATTTTGGAACTGATTCATCAAGCCCTTTTTTGCATTTTTGTACAGTTGCAATTGCATATTTACTATATGCATGCCTAAATTACAAAATGCCAAGCAATTACTTAAAAAAGAGATGAATCAAAGCACTGAAGAAGTTTTTTATGCGGGTCTCATTGGGAAGGCCAAATCTAGGCAAAAACGCATTGCTTTTCCGGATGCTTTGGACATAAGAGTCCTTGAAGCCGTAAGAACTCTTGCCGATCAATCCTATATCATTCCCATTTTACTTGGAAATGCTGATGAAATAGAACAATTCTCACAAGAACAGAAGATAGACATCAAGGGCATTGAAATTCGAGACACCAAAAAACACAGAACAAAAGAACATATAGAAGCTATCATGGGCAAGATGAAAACCCTTGATTCTAATGAAGATGCCATGGATATGCTTCAAAATCCTCTCTATTTTGCGGGCATTGAGACTCACTTGGGAATTGTGGATGGCACGGTTGCAGGAAATATCTCAACAACCGGTGAAGTGATAAGAGCAGGCATAAAAACTGTTGGATTGCCAATTGGCGTAAAAACCGTCAGTAGTTTCTTCATCATGATTCTTCCTGAATCCATTCTATTCTATGCTGATGGAGCCGTTATTCCTTCCCCAACTGCGGAACAATTATGTGATATCGCCGGAATGACAGCTTTGAATGCACGATCCATCATGAATATGGAACCGCGTGTTGCATTTCTTTCCTTTTCCACAAAAGGTAGTGCCGAACATCCTGATATCATCAAGGTTCGGGAGGCATTTGCATTATTCTCTCAAACTTATCCCGATATTCTCGCAGATGGCGAATTACAAGTGGATGCCGCATTGATTCCATCAATAGCACAAAGGAAAGCTCCTCATTCTCCAATTCAAGGACAAGCTAATATTTTGATTTTCCCAGATTTGGATGCAGGTAATATTGCTTATAAAATAACCGAACGCTTGGCTAATGCTAAGGCAATAGGACCAATCGTTCAGGGTTTGCAAAAGCCCTATTGCGATCTTTCCAGAGGTTGTTCCGTGCAAGACATCGTCGATGTTTCTCTCATTTGTTCCGTGCTATAGATATTATCCACAGGTATTGAGTTTATGGGGGATGACTAGGTTCAAAATTCTTATCTTTGCAATCGAATTCATCGGGAATATTCTTTTTTAAACAGATCATTTTTGGCTTTTTTGTGCAAAAGTTGCCATTGCTTTCATTAATTCTGATTTCCTTGCTATTTCCATTGAAATATGCTTTAGCAAGTGATGCTACTTTTACTCTACCTGATACATCGCTCAGGCAGGGTACACGCTGGAAATTGCCTGTTTTTTTACAGTCGAATGGAACTGCAATGCAGGAAATCTGTACCATTCGCATGGCAATTCCCAAAAAGCGCATCATTCTTCATGATGCATTGACAGAACCAGGTACATTATACACTTGCAAGAAAACAACCATCACATTTCTATCCGATGGGGATGAATACAAAGAGTATGCAATTACATGTCCCAATCCACTTTTTGATTCATCCGGAATTGCTCTTTACTTGGATATGGAGACTCTTGCCGGAATGGACTCGACATTGAGCATCAAAGTATTGTCATTCAGCATTGGTGATTCAATTCAAGACATAGAACAAATAGGTGGAAAAATTACATTCATTGATCCTGCTGTCATTCAAGCGAGCTCTGAAGGCATGGACATCAATTCACCGAATCCTTTTGCCTATACAACATCTTTCAATTATTATGTTGCTAAACCCGGTAATGTTCAATTCTTTCTGTATGGTTCTCAAGGGAGATTGGTCAAAGAATTTCCGGTTGAAAGAAAAGTTGCGGGGCGTCACTCATTCACATTGAATGTCGATAATCCTATGGATTTCTCGAGTGGTATCTATATCATTCGCATGAAAACCGAGCAAGGGTTGTATCATATGAGCATGGTGCATAAAAAATGAGAAAAACCATGCTATATATTAGTTGCATTCTTTTGCTCTTTTTTCTATTTGCTCAGGGCATGATATATGCTCAGCAATCGACAAAACGCATTTCAAAAACATCCGAGGGGACAGAGTTTTGGTTGTGTTTTCAAGAGAATTCTTGGCATCACTCTGCAAATCGTGTTGGTAAGATGAAATTGACCGATGCAAGAGGCGGCGATGTATATATAGAAGATAGAAGCACACCGAATTTTGAATTATTCATCAGTTCTGATGTAACGACCAAAATCCGCATTGAAATTGAAGGCATTCGATATAAGCTAGACACAACTGTGGTTGGTGGAACCGTGAGAAGAATATCAATTCCCGCGGCGGCTGAAGTCACTGGAGATGGTACTTTGCAGCCGAATGCAGTGCGTATCACATCCAAATCACCAATTTCAGTCACTTGTTTAAATGAAAGAGGTAGTTCCACCGATTCATATTTGGCATTGCCTTCAACCGCATTGGGATTGGAATATTATGCAATGAGTTATCATTCAACACCCACGAATGATTTGGTTTCTCATATGGCAATCGTTGCAACTCAGGATAGTACATTGGTTTATGTAACGCCATCTGTGATGACATCCAGAAATAAGCCACCGAAAGTTGCATTTCCTGTCATCATGAACAAAGGTGATGTATATCAGATTGCTGCATTGAATTTTCAGCCAATGGGTAAATCCTATTATGGAAGCGACACCTTGATTTTTCCCGATTTGACCGGAACAAGAATACAGGCATCAAAGCCGGTTGCCGTATTCAGTGGTCATCAATGTGCTGATGTGCCTTTGCGCGTTCCATTTTGTAATTATCTCGTAGAGCAATTGCCCCCGGTTCATAGTTGGGGGAAACATTTCATTCTTGGTCAATTCGCAAAGAGATCCAGTTATGTATATCGCGTAATTGCCTCAAAACCCAACACGAAAGTCTTCGAAAATTCTGTATTGGTTCGTGAGTTACAGTCCGGTGAGATGTATGAAAATTCCTCTGTCGGCTCAAAAAACATCATGCTCACCGCAAGTGAACCGGTATTGGTTGCTCAGTTTTCTCAGGGATTTCTTGGTGGTGTCGGACCGGTGGATGGGAGAGTTTCAAGAGTAAGAGGCGATTCAATCGGCGATCCCATGATGCTAGTTGTGAGTCCCACTCAGCAATTTCTCACTGAATATCGATTTGCCACACCCAAGACCAGTTATACAAATTGGAAGCATTTCGTGAATATCATTGTGCCAACAGCTTCGGTTGAATCATTGCGTTTCAATGGACGAATGATTGACACAATAAAGTACACACCAGAATTTGTTGGATTGAGCAATTATGTTGCCATTAAAATGGATGTTCCATTCGGTGTGCACACTGTGAAAGCAGATGTTCCATTCGGATTATATTCCTATGGTTTTGCAACAAATGATGCATATGGCAATATGATTGGGCAAGGTTTTGAAGTTTTACAAGAAGTTGTGGATACTCTTCCACCTTCCTTTGAAAGACGTAATCTTGAAAATTCGATAAATGTCGTGATTCGTGATGAACGTTCAGAGGACAAGGGATTAGATAGAGTCAGAGTACTTTCAGCTCAAGGTTTATTAGCAGTTGAAAAAGGTACTGTAATTACCGAAGCAACGATCATGAAAGGAATTCCACAATATACACTATTCGTCAAACCGGCAGCTGGTGTGACGAAAGGAATGATGGAAATAGAGGCCAAAGACATTGCCGGAAATATTTCCACATTCATCTTGCAATATGAAGGTGCGGTATTTCAATCAAAAGTCGAACAAAAACCTGTGGCAATTCCTGAAAAGAACAATTGGGAATGGGGAGCTTATGCGATTGCAAGCGCGCAATTTCACGATGTGAATTCTCCGAGGACAATCGCAATGATTGATTCACCGAGTGGTTTCCAAGCTGAAAGTTCCTCACCATTGGGACTTGGTTTGCATGTAGGCTCAGGAGGAATGTCAAATTTCAAAACCATGTTACGCATGGAATATTTGCCATATTCCGTCATGCTGAGAGGACAAGACACCAATTCCGTTCAAGTATATGATAGTTTGATTAATAACTATGTACCATTCAGAGAATCAATGGTATTGCAAGCAGATCTACCCACCATTGCCGTATCCGGTGGTTTCCGTTGGGACATGCATGAATTGCTATATCTCTTTGCGATGGGTCAAGCTTCTTTTATTCCAAATAAAAATGCAAATGCATTTCGACAAATTGACTCTCCCCTTTCTTTTTCATATGTTGAAACAGGAACAAGAGAATTACCACTTGGTGAAAGAACGCTCGATGAAATTTCTTCCATATGGTTCTCTGCCAATATAGGAATCGGACTACAAAAGCAGGTTTCGCAAACACTCACATTATTTGGTGAAGCACAATATCAAAGAGTCTTGAATTCAATCACGAGTCAAGTCAATAATTCCGCTACTTGGAATTTTTCTTCTTTGCGTTTTAATCTCGGCATTAAAAGTACATTTTAAGGAAATCACTATGAGCTATGGACTAATCACTCCTGAACAATTACGCCTCAGACTTGATGTTGGGGAAACTCCCGTGATGATTGATGTGAGACAACCCGAAGAGCATCAGGAAATACATATCCCGAATTCAATTCTCATTCCTTTGGATACACTTCCTTCGCGCATTGAAGAATTGGAACATTTCAAAGAGCATGAAATAATTCTTTACTGCAGAAGCGGTGGAAGAAGTGGAAAAGCCTGCGAGTATCTATATGCACGCGGATTCAATGTATTGAACTTGGTTGGTGGCATGCTTGAGTGGAAAGCCTAATGATTGAACAGACCATTCTGCATGGAGAAGATTTCGAGGCAATGCCCGATCGTTATCGCGCCACATTGATCAATTCCATTTCGGGATTCAAGTCCCTCGGATTGATCGGAACGGTGAATGATAAGGGCATCACCAATATCGCTGTGTTCAATTCCATCGTGCATATTGGTGCTTCTCCTCCATTGCTTGGAATGGTGTTCAGACCTGATACAGTTCGAAGACATACACTTGAGAACATACTTTCCAGCAAGCATTACACAATCAATCAAGTACATGCTTCAATGCTTTCAATGGCCCATTTGGCAAGTGCAAAATTTGATGATGATGCATCTGAGTTTTCCGGTTGCAATTTTACTGAAGAATACAGCGATATAGGCAAAGCTCCATATATCAAAGAAAGCAAAGTAAAAATGATGCTTGAATATCGCATGCATATGCCAATTCCACTGAATGGCACCATTTTTCTCATCGGTGAAATCATAGAAATCAGAGCTCCAAAACATATCATCAATCATGATGGTTTTGCTGATATTCACAAGGCCGGAACATTGACGGTTGCCGGTTTGGATGCATATTATTCCACCAATTTCATTGATCGCTTTGCATATGCTCGGCCGAATATGCCTATCACATCTTTGATGAATATATCGGAGAATTCAAGATGAAGTCCATAATAGTTACCGGCGGAGCCGGACTCATCGGAAAGAAACTCATCAAAGTATTGAGTGAGGCGGGATATTCCATTACCGTATTCAGTAGATCTCCCGATAGAGCTCGAAGAGTATTGCCAATGGCACAAGACTTCGTGATTTGGAATGGCGAGGTTAATATTTCGGCAGAATGTATTGAGAAAATCAATGGTGCTTATGCTGTGATTCACCTAGCCGGTGAACCGGTTGCAAAACGCTGGTCAGATCAGCAAAAGAAATCAATCTTCGAAAGTAGAAAAAATGGAACCGCAGGAATTGTGAAAGCAATCAGTCAAGTTGCAAATCCTCCGCAATTTTTCTTTTCCGCATCCGCAATCGGATTCTATGGATCTGATGGCGGAGATGCAATTTTTACAGAATTTTCTGAGGCCGGAGCAGGCTTTTTGGCCAATGTATGTATTGAATGGGAAAAACAGGCAATGCAAGCAAATGAATTCACAAGAGTGGTGATTGGTCGCATTGGCATAGTTCTCGATCCTCGTGAAGGCGCTTTGGCAAAAATGCTATTACCATTTTCTCTGTTTCTCGGTGGCAAAATCGGATCTGGTAATCAATGGATGTCATGGGTTCACCCAATTGATATCATCGGTTTCATCATGCATGCACTCGAACATCCTAATGTAAGAGGTACATTCAATCTTGTGGCTCCCGGAGCCGTAACCATGAATCGTTTCACTGAATTGATGTCTACTGTTTTGCATCGACCATCTTGGTTTCATGTTCCAGACATTGCATTATCCATCATGCTCGGTGAAGGCGCAGTGATTGCAACAGGCGGACAACATGTATTGCCACAAAGGACAATCGAATCAGGTTACAGATTCCAATTCACGGATTGTGATCAAGCGCTTCATGATTTACTCGACTGAAGCAAAGGAATTCCATGAATAAGTCAGAATCCTCAAATCCAACCATCATCATTGCCGCCGGCGGTACGGGTGGGGATTTATTCCCTGCCATTGCAGTGATGGAAGAATTACAAAATATTATTCCACATTTATCCGTTCATTTTACGGGAAGTCCGGATCGGATTGAATCTCGTTATCTACCCAAGAATGGATATCCATTCACACCGATGAATAGTTTGCGTGGTTTCCGCGGACTTTCTTCTTCCATTCTAAAGCTTCCATTAACGCTATTGAAAGCAGTCTTGGAAGCAAAATCAATCATACAAAAGCATCAACCGGCATGCATCATTTGTGGCGGGAATTATATCAGTCTACCGGTTGGAATATATGCGGCATTGTCCGGTATTCCACTTATTATCATAGAACCCAATGTAAAGCCTGGAAAGACCAATGCACTATTGGGTAAATATGCTAAAATAATCATCATAGCTTTTGAAGAAACAAAGAGCATATATCGTTCTCTCTTTGGTAAAATGCCGAATGAAAATATGAAGCATTGCGGTAATCCCTTGAGATCTGCATTCGTAAAGAGCATTCCTGACAAAGAACATGGTGCAAAAGCATTGAATTTGGATCCAAACAAAAGAACATTATTTGTCTTCGGGGGCTCACTTGGCGCGCGTTCAATCAATCAAGCCATGATAAAAATAATTGATCGTTTGTCTGAAAAAGGTATACAGATCCTTTGGCAAACCGGCACTGATTTCAAAATCAATAGTACACTCCCAGCGAATGTCCATGTGATGCAATTCATCGATGACATGCCCTCAGCATATGCAAGTGCTGATTTAGTTGTATGCAGGGCGGGGGGCGGAACGGTTGCCGAATTGGCTGTATGCGGAAAGCCGGCAATACTTATTCCATTGCCCGGTGCTTCGAATAATGAACAAGCTCTCAATGCACAAACTTTACATGAACATGGGGCCGCAATGGTTATTGACGATGGCGCTTTGGACACCGAATTGGAATATGCCATAGAATTATTACTCAGTAATCAAGCGAAGTTGAAGGAAATGGGAGAAAATGCTCTAAAGCATGGTAAACCAAATGCTGCAAAAGAGGCCGCTGATATGATTTCAGCATATATACCTTATTCCAAAATCTAAATTTCTGATTGAAAATTGGTTCAATCGTCCTAAATGATTCGTTTTTTGATTCATTCAGTGGATTTTGGCATAAAAGTGGGGTAAATGGTAGTTGGTTCTTAAATCATTTATAATGTCAGAAAAGACATGATCAATAATCCAATGAAATTCATCAAAATGGCTATGCCGATTGTTCTAAGTGCAATCCTTTTGGGACTATGTACTTCACCATTGGCACTAGGTCAGGCCTCGATTGTTAGAAACAGATTACAATCTCTTGCAATGGGTAAACTTGACGAGGTTAAAAGAGATTTACCGGACTTATTGGCTGAATTTCCCGATGATCCCGGAGTTCAATTTTTACATGCTTCTGTTTTGGAGGATATGTCAAAATCGCTTCCAATGTATCAACGCATAGTGAAAGAGCAACCTGATTGCGAATGGTCAGATGATGCACAATGGCGCATTGTTCATTATTATGCAATGAAAAGAGATACCGCCAAAGCAAGGGAGGAAATGCAAAACTTCAGATCTGCTTATCCAAAATCGGAATTATTATTGACTGCTTATGATCTTCTTCGCGCCACAGTTGGTGGAGCAGGTAAAATGAAAAAACAGGAAGTGAAACAATTTCCCAAAACTGAGCCAAAGTCCGATCCCAAAGCCGAGCCAAAGAAGGATGTAAAGGAAGGAATAAAAACACCTTCAAGTTCACAAAACTTGAAGACAGGAAAAGATGACGGCAATTTGATTGTCAGTGGAAATGATACTGAAATGAAGCCTAACCGCAATAATACTCTCTTCACTTTGCAAATTGGTGTCTTCAAAACAAAGGCAGCAGCTCAAGAGGAATTCAATGAGTATAAATCCAAGCGGATGAAAGTAAATCTCATGGACAGAAAAATGCCGGACGGTTCATTTCGATATGTTGTGACGATTGGTGAATATACTTCACGGAAAAATGCCGAGGCGGGCGTCGCGCTTGTAAAAGATGTATGTAA
>JBIKKD010000196.1:0-3460 GCA_044360565.1 Kapaibacterium sp. (SeqCode) | reverse complement strand
CTTTTTCTTTTTTGCATATGGCATATATTCATCGGCAACCGAGGGAATTAGCAAAGCATGGATTTCAAATACATGTGAATCGCAGGATTTGGGAACTGCACTTGGCACATTTCTTGGATTTCAAAGCATCACTCTCATGATTGCGAGTATATTGACAGGGATTTTGTGGTCATTGATTGGTGCGAGTACAACCTTCTTGATTGTAGGCAGCATTACAACACTCTTAATATTCTATTTTCTTACTCTGAAAAATCCTGGGCATGTCCGACTGGCGCAAGATAATCCAGATCCGCTAGACGATTAATTATTTCTTTTTCAAAATGAAAATTCCGCAACCATAATTGCAGTGACAATTTTGTGCAATCATTTCATCCGTCAAATGAATGTCTTCATGGAATTCTCCGGCATCATCGACATAAGAGAATGAAGAAATATCAAATTCTCCGCTCAAGAGATTTTGCAAGTAAGCCAGTGAAAATACGCGATGTGCATTGAATTCAATTCTTTGAGGTCCGATTGGAACCGAGAAATAAAAAGTCCCTCCCTGTTTGAGCATCATCGTAATATTCTGAATTGCTTTGAGATATCCCCAATAATCAATTGGATCGCCATATCGTCCCAAACCGAAGTGCTCAATTGCATGAAGCGAAGAAATCGAATCAGTATAATTCAATAGATCTTCGGGTAATTCCATGAGATTCGCCTGCCTGAATGAGATGTTCTTCACCGAACTTTCAATTGGTCTGATATCGAGTAATTCAATGTGTCGATACGATGCAACATGCGCAATGAAGCCATCGGTTCTTGATCCTATATCTACATGCTTTTCGGGACTTGCTTCATGTATTTTTCTTGCGATGAATAGATCCTGATGGAAATAATGTCCTTTCATCACTCCGCCTTGATCATCCTTATCGGTCAAAATCGGAAATGGGGTTCCGAAAGAAAAAGTCTGATCACTTCCCTTTTGTTTCTTCAATTCAAGGAAATCATGCTCATACCAGGAGGACTTTTTGGGTGATAATGCTTCAAGGAATCTCTTGGCATCAAATCCGAAATATAGGAGGCGTTTATAGATAGTGCGGGCGAAGCTCATCAATCATTCCGACAAAGTAAAGACCGTTCATTTCCTGCAATTTACAGAAAATGAACGGCGAATACATAGTCACAATCGGGATTGTGTAAAATATCAGTGGAGTTGAAGTGACAAAACGAAGTTTCTGCCCGGAGATACAATACCCGAGGTATATGGCCTATAGCGTTGATCGGTGATATTCTCAATACCTGCATTCACTCTCAAATTTGAATGAATATCATAGCCAACTTTAAGATTCAGTGTATACCAAGCGGGTGAATATGGTTTACCATTCATATCCACAGCATAGATCTCAGGTTTTCCAATTTCCTCGAATGGCATGGTTTCAAAAGATCGTTCACCGGAAAATTGAACTCCCAGATCCACAACAAATGAGCCCTTTTTATAGCGCAATGAAGACATACCAAATAGTGGAGGTGCATGACGAGAAGGTGATTCCGTACCATCATCCATTTCTTCCTCACCAATTTGATGATTGATATCTGCATGAAAGGACAAACCATATCCAAACTTGGCTTCAAGTCCAAATTGTAAGCCCCAAACAAAAGCAGTGGCAGCATTTTGAATTGCTTGAACGCGACTCAATTCTCCATCATAGAGTATGCTGTCTTGTCCATTGAGTGTATAATCTCTACGAACCAATGCATCATTCAAGATGGTATAGTATCCCGCAATATCAATCTTTACTTTATCAGAGAAAATTTTTGTCAATCCAATATCTCCATTCAATGCTTGTTCTGCCTTCAATGAAGGATTCGGCACTACTACATATCCAGCTTGTATATCAAAGACCTTCCCCATATCATCGATATTTGGAGATCTGAATGCAGTAGCAATATTGGCAGATAGGGACAAATCATTGGATATACGATGCACTATTCCCGCATTACCTGTCAATGACATATTACTTAGTGATGTAGCAGTGAATGGGAATGGATAAAAAGTCGTATCAAATGTCGCATTGATACCATAATGAGAGAATCTCAAACCGGATTGAATATTGGTTTTCTCATCCAATGCATAATTTCCTGTTAGATAAGCTCCGAAGCTTAGCCAATCTGAATTTGGATATCGTGATGGACCAATAAATGTATCCCCACTGACGATATTTTGATTTAAACCCATTGATTGCACATCATTCAATACACCTTCCAGTCCATAATACCATTGTACTTCACCAATTGACTTAACCATATCAATATTGAATGAATAAGCATCAACTTGTTCTGTTCGAATTTCGCGGGTATTCATATGTATATCCCGACTGATTCGACTTTCTTCGAAAAATTGATAAGCCAATCGAATCTGCATGGAATCATAAAAAGCATATTGTCCGGCATGCTGAATGGACAAAGCATGCATATTCCAGATTTGCGGACCATATTTCCATTCCCCATATCTTGGAAGTCCGTTTTTATAGCGAATATGCCTGTCATATCTGTCATATTCACTTGTCTTCGAAAGATGTAATCCATATTCAATACGCCAGTCTTCATGTGGAGTATAGAGGAATTTCTGCATGATATTCAATTGAGAATAACCCGATGGAATCTGCAATTGCTGATCAGAATTCTGTATGATGCTATCCTTGTCACCTATTCTCTTCACTGAGAAAGGCCTGAGATATTCACTTGGTCCATGTAATCCCATATATAAATCGCCATAGTTGCTATGTGTGATGCTTGTCACACTTGCAAATTCTTTCCAACCGATTCTGAAATCTGCATGACCCGTCATTTCATTATTTGCTGATGAATAACGCGAATTGATATTCCAGCGGATATCTGGAACTGAATCTTCCGAAAGGATTGGCGTGAGCGTCTGAAAACTCATCACACCGCCAATTGCATCGCTCCCATAGATTACAGAACTTGGGCCGAATAGCACTTCTGTTCTTTCGATTGCAAATGGATCGAGTGAAATCACATTCTGAATATTCCCCGATCTGAATATCGCAGTGTTCATTCGAATTCCATCAATGCTATAGAGCAATCGATTCGTGGCAAATCCCCGTATCATGGGACTACCACCGCCTTGCTGACTTTTTTGTATGAACACTTTGCCTGAAACACCCAGTAAATCAGCAGCCGTTTGTGGATTTTTCAAAGCCACTTCCTGCAATGATATTCCAATGCTTTTTTGAGATTGATCACTCGATTGCTGACTCCACCTACTTGCCGCAATCACAATATCATTGAGAGATATACCCATTTCATCCAATGCAATAATGGTATCTGTCATTGGTATTTGAGAGATTCTAAAACCTTTTGTTTTAAATCCATGGGCTCGAATCGAAAAACTATCTTGAATTGATAATGCTGAAATCATGATGGTACCATCCACATTCACGCGATGCCATTTCTT
>JBIKKD010000031.1:0-10966 GCA_044360565.1 Kapaibacterium sp. (SeqCode) | reverse complement strand
CGAGCATGTCCAGACATTTTGCTAGAGAGAACATTCCATCGGAAGCAAATAAATAATCCGTAAATATGAATCTTCCTCTTGTATCACCCGAGAACAATACGCGTCTGTCTTTCGTGGCTTCCATCATCGCTGAATGACTATTCTTGATTCGAATCACTTCAATATCATGATCTTTTGCTATCAGTTCAATATCTGTACTGGCCAGCATTGGAACTGCTATCGCATATGGCTCTCTGTCACGATGCGCTTCCATGAATAATTTCGTGAGTATTGTCAATAATCTATTCGGTTGAAACCATTCTCCTTCTGCATCAACCACAGCAATTTTCTCAGCAGATGCATCGATTTTAAAACCAAATTCATAGCCAAGTGATCGAATTATTTCACTGGTCTCAGCGGCTTCTGCATCTGTTCTGTCATCTGAAAATCCTTCGGCTGTATCAACATAACTATTCACGGCAACCACATGCACTCCAAGTGATCCAAGGAGAACCGGAAATGTTGTGGATGCCAATCCATTGGAATAATCAATCAATACTCGATATGCATGTTTTTTGATATTCTGAACATCGAGCGCACCAATGAATCTCATGGCATATGTTTCATTGCTTCTTTCAGGAAAAATGATGCTACCAACTTCATTATATGGTACTCTCTTGATATCCTCTCCAAAGAAAAATCGTTCGATTGTTTTGGATGTCGAATGAGGAATGTCACGACCATCATCATTGAATAAAATGATATCAATCGTATCAGGTTTTCGAATCGATCTTCTCACATGAAATCCGGCATTCGCAGTTCCTGCTCTCAGATCTTGTCTGGCTTGAGGAATTGGTGTAACCTGCAAATCACGAACGGTGATACCTGCGCTCATGAGTCCTGATATCAAAGATCGATGTATCATTCGTGATGCGGCATCGGCATCACGACTTGAAACTACTTTTGCATGCATGCCGAGTGCATTGCCGATGGAGGTTCCGAGCTTTGCAGAGAATTCTGGATTGATGTCGATATTCGCAAGACCCGAAATTCGCGAATCAGTGATGAGTTCTCTCAGCCAACGCTCTTCTTGCACGAGGGAGCGATTGACGATCGCACCTTCTTCAATATGCTTTTTGGGCCATAGTTTGATATTGGAGGAAAGATGTGATCCATTGCCTATATGACAATGTTCTGCGATAAAGACCTGTTCATTGATCGTTACCCCATTGCCAATGGAAGTATCATTGCAAA
This sequence comes from Kapaibacterium sp. (SeqCode), assembly GCA_044360565.1. Classification (GTDB taxonomy): domain Bacteria; phylum Bacteroidota; class Ignavibacteria; order Kapaibacteriales; family UBA961; genus UBA961. The sequence goes on along the minus strand of JBIKKD010000031.1, from coordinate 9,733 downwards.
TCACATCATAACTTGCCATGATGCGATCACCAAGTCGAACATTATTCCAAATGATGCAATTACTTAATTGTGCTCCGGCACCTATAATGACATCATTGCCAATGATGCACTGATGAATGGAGGAATTGGGTCCAATGATGACTCTATCACCAATGATCGATCTTCCGCTCCACTGAACGGATTCAGAAATATTGCAGTGTTCTCCAATGAGTCCATGTTCTGATTTGCTTCCTTTGAAGTCGATCGCAACATTATATTCCAGAATATCCTGACAAGCACTCTGATATTCATGCAGATTACCGATATCTTTCCAATATCCCGTAGTGATATACCCAAATAGATTCATGTCTGATCTGAGTAAATGGGGAAACAAATCTTTACCGAAATCATATTCTCTATCGGGTGGAATGAGTGCAAAGACTTCAGGTTCCAATATATACATGCCGGAATTGATGGTGTCGGTGAATACTTCGCCCCAAGAAGGTTTCTCCAAAAAGCGTGTGATTCTTCCGTGCATGTCTGTCATCACGATGCCATAATGCAATGGGTCATTGACTCTTGTCAATAATATCGTCGCCTGAGATTGTTTTTCTTTATGAAATGCAATTGCGGATGAAATATCAATATCAGTCAATACATCACCACTCATCACCAGAATGGGTTCATTGAAATTCTTAGCGGCATTGCGAACGCTTCCTGCGGTTCCATAATCAGCATCTGCTTGCACATAGTTCATTGTGATACCAAAAGCGGAACCATCCCCAAAATGCTCCTTTATTGATTCGGGTTGATAATACAATAAGGCCGTGATGTCTGTAATCCCGTGTTTTTTCAAGAGATTCACGATATGTTCCATCATGGGAATATTGGCAAGAGGCACCATTGGCTTTGGAATGCTCATGGTGAGTGGTCTTAATCTTGTGCCGAAACCACCGGCCATTATGACGGCTTTATTCATTGTATTGTAGTGATATTGATATTCGATATAGATAGAGTGGACAAATTAGAGATTATTTCTCGTGTTGACAATCATTTCGATACAGCAAAGACAAGTTTCAAGCCTGACTTTTGTAATTTGCAATCCTTGATACTTCGATAATTCACTTTTATTCTTTGAATTGCCATGTTTTCCAAAATTTTGATAGCCAATCGCGGTGAGATTGCTCTTCGCATCATAGATACTTGTAAAAGAATGAATATTGCCACAGTTGCGGTGTATTCTCTTCCGGATGCGAATGCATTACATGTACAAAAAGCAGATGAAGCTGTGAATATTGGGGGTGCAACACCAAGAGAAAGCTATCTTATCATTGATAAAATTATTGATGCAGCTCTCAAAACAGGTGCTCAAGCAATTCATCCTGGATATGGATTCTTATCTGAAAATGCACAATTCGCAAAAGCTGTTGCTGATGCCGGTTTAGTTTTCATTGGTCCATCCCCTGAAGCAATTCATGCACTTGGTGACAAAACAGAAGCAAGAGCATTGGCTATCAAAGCACAAGTTCCCATATCACCCGGTTCGGATGGAGCAATTTCTGATCCTGAAGAGATTGCAATCATCGCGGAAAACATTGGATATCCGGTTCTATTGAAAGCTGCCGCAGGTGGTGGTGGTAAAGGAATGAGACTGATCGAAGAACCAAGTGGACTTTTGGCCGGATTGCAAGCCGCACAAGGTGAGGCACTGGCATCATTCGGTGATGATAGAGTGTTCATCGAGAAATTCATCGTATCTCCAAGACATATTGAAATTCAAATCTTGGCAGATCAATATGGAACAATACTCTATTTCCCGGAAAGAGAATGTTCCGTGCAAAGAAGACATCAGAAGGTGGTTGAAGAATCACCGTCAACTGCAGTAACTCCTGAAATTAGAGCAAAGATGGGTGAAGCCGCGGCAAGACTTGTGGCAACATCAGGATATACCAATGCAGGGACATTGGAGTTCTTGCTTGATGCATTTGGAAATTTCTATTTCATGGAAGTGAATACGCGTTTGCAGGTTGAGCATCCCATTACGGAAATGGTGACTGGCATAGATTTGGTTGAACAACAATTGCGCATTGCTTTCGGTGAAAAACTTGCAATACATCAAGAAGATCTCGAGCCGAAAGGACATGCCATTGAATGTCGCATTTGTGCCGAAGATGTATATAATGATTTCTTGCCTGAAACCGGCATCGCACATTATGTTGAATTACCCGATGGTGAGGGAATTCGTAATGATACCGCTTTATTTGCCGGCTTTGAGGTATCTGTGAATTATGATTCAATGATTGCAAAATTGATTTGTCATGGAAAGGATAGACAAGAAGCAATCGAAAAAACATTATATGCTTTGAAATCATATCATTTGGCAGGACTTCGCACAACAATACCTTTCTGTCAATTCACATTGAATTCCGAGCCATTCAGATCAGGCGAGTATTCTACTGCATTTGTGTCCAAATATTGGTCCGGTGAAATCCCAAAAGAAATCCATTCAATGATTCTCGGCGCAGCTGTTTATGCTCATCATGAGTATGAAGAAAGAAGAATGCCGATTTATTGATTATTCAACATTTGTTCCTGCATTGATTTGAAACTTGTTTTCTTTACAAGTTTTTCAAATGCAATCATGATTTCTTGTGATGAGATATCATTGACCGATGGAGTATATGTGATGATATGTTCATGCGGTGAATCATAAGGTGTCCAAACTGCTGTATTGGATCTATCATCGACAAAAAATGCTAGACATGGAATATTCCATGCTGATATGAGATGAAGCACTGATGTGTCAGGGGAAATAAGCATCGATGATGCGGAAAGCAAGCCTGCAAAAGCATGATAGGATTTCACGAAAGGTGCTAGAAATATTCCTGTTTCCGTAGCGATAGTCCGCAGAGCATTCTCGTGCTTTTTCTCTCCGCAAATCATTACCTGTAAGGAAGACTCATCAGCAAAATGTTTGATCTGCTTTATCCAATCTATAACTCTTTCCGGCTGAAGAATTCTTGCCTCCAAAGCTCCCGCAATATTAATTGTAATGAGTGATTTTGATATATCCAAACCTGCTTTCTGCAATAATACTTTGGAATTATCAGAGGTTGATTGATCCATTACATAGGGAATCTTCAAATTTGTTTCTTCAGGATTGATTCCACATGCAAGGAGGATTTGTGCTGTTCTTTCAACGATATGATATTTTGCACGATCTTTTGCTTCAACGCAATGTGTATAGACATGAGCATTGGATTTGAATATTCCTGACTTGATTCTTGCCTTAGTCATCGCAATCAAATAACCACTTGTCGTTGAAGGATTATCAAGCGGATCGATAGCAATGTCATACTTCTTTTTGGGCAGGGAAAAGTAGAGTGAGAGTATGCCACTTATGGTTTTGTCATAGAGCAAACATTCATCGGCATATAGCAATAATTGATCGCGCAAGGGAAGATTGACTTTCCCCGCAAGGATATCAATATGTGCATCGGGATAAGCTACTCGAATTGCTTTTAGAGTGGGCAGAGTGATCAGCATGTCACCCAATTTATCGGGACGGATGATGAGGATTCTTGCATTCTTCGGTATTACCGGAGCTTGATCTGAAGACTGAATCAATGTTCCTGAAAATTGTTTCTTGCCAATCAAGAATCTACGAATGGCTTGTTCAAGTGGTTTGAGGAAAGAAATAGCCATGATGAATTCCTTTATCTTCCTCCCGAAACCGAAATGCGGATATCCAAACCAAATTGATAACGGCTGAAACCGGGAGCAGCCGCACCTTCATTGATGGTTGTTTCATAGCGCATGAACAGTCTTGCGGTCACTCTTTGTGAAATCCCATATCTCGCAGATGGTTCGAGGATGATTTGCGTATTTCCATCCAATCTTTGACCTTCCTGATCGGCCAATTGCAATAGATTATATGTGCTTCTGAGAGATCTCTTGAATGTAGCCAAAAATGCGAATTCAAGTTCATTGTCGAATGTCAAACCAAAGAATGAAGTCTTGAATCCTCTACGATTATAATTCGCCTGCATGGTCAAATCTGTGATGGATTCGCCTTGTATGATGGATGATGTAGGTTGCAATGAATAATTTGATTTTGTCGTGAAACGCAAAGAACCGGTCAGCAATCCTTTCAATTTGGACTCATCGAATGTCAATTGCATCCCGATCAAAGGTTCGAATCCTGATTGAATTTGTTGTGATCCAGGAATAATGCCATTATCGGTTTTTGTCGTACTTTCTTGATAGGTGGATTTATATGCATGCTCCAGAGTCACGCGTTTTGCAAGACCTGCAAAGATTGGAAGTTTCTCAACTCCATCCCAACGCAATGTCCAATTCATTGCCGGTAAAATCTTTTGCAATGCATCGGGAAGGAAAGCGAAAATGCGAGTTTCGAGTCCTTTTTCGAATGATTCTGACACTGCATCGCGTAATGCTTGATTTTGTCGTAAAGTATCAGTTGGGAACTGAGCTATGATTCCGGGTTTGCGCTCATTGTATAAGTCGATGACTCGCTCAATGGAATTATTCAATGGAGCAAACATCAAGAATTTAGGCAATGAAAGATATGTACGATTATAGTTCGAGGTCATCACGATATTCGTGAATCTTGAATTACCTTCATTGTCGGTTGAATCCAATTGATTTTTGTTGAATCCAAAGCCTGATTTCCAATTGATGTCAAGCGTAGCACCAGGCCAAAGAGGACGATTTGTACGGAATTCCAATTCTGATTTCTGGAAGAAATTATCAGGTAAAATTGAATTCTTTGGTCTTTTTCCATCAAAAGTTTCCACTCTGAAGAATGGGAACCCAGCTTTTGGAATCAATCGGAAGCCTCCATGTGGTTGAGGCACCAAACCAAGCTGATAAGCGGTGCTTGGACCAAAATCCTGTGTTTCATCGAGTCCAACGGCACTGCGCCAGAAATTCGACATGCCCGTTTCGCCAAGAACACCTTGATTGATGGCTGAATTTTCTTGTCTGAAATTCAATGTGAGCGTTTCATAATCAAAGAAAATCGTTTTGAAAATTCTCCCTACCATACCCAAAAATCCACTTGTGGAGTCAGAACCTTTTTGCGCGGATATACCCCACCATTTATCGGTCATGCTCTTCAATCTGAGATTTGAAGTGAGGCGAATCGTATTCTGGAATGATGCCTGCTTCACGGCGTCTCGAACAGTTGTATCCTGTTGAAGTGGATTGCGCCATGTATAGGTTGTTGAGAATGAACCCGTATTGTCAAAGAAATTATGCAAACCTCCAATGTCCGGAAAGCGAGGTTTGAAATTGATTGTAATAACTTGATTGTGATTCGTATTCGTACCGAAATTGAGAAGTCCATTTCCTTGGCCAATAACTCTTCGGAATAAGTCGCTGCCTTCTCTTTGACGACCATTCTCATCAAGTTCAAGTGGAACAAGTGTTGCACCTGTCGTGAATGAATAGTCTAGAATCGGACTCAGCAAGCCATTCTCGGAAAATCTCCAAGAGAATTGGGCTTGTCTTGTGGCGGCAAAATCTCTGATGACAGGACTTGGGAATGTCAGGAATCGAGATTTTTCCGTTGCTCTGGATCTCTGAAATTGCACGGATGTCGAGAAACTTGAAGGCAAGAAAAATATCTTCCAATCCTTATATGCCCCAAGAATTGGAATGTCTCCGATCCAAGAAATTGGTTTGACTGAAACAGTTGAAGGGAATTGCACATTATAATCAGCTTTCATTCTCCAATTCCATCTGAAGCGTTCTTCCGCAACTGGTGAGCGCTCAAAGGTCTGAGAATAATCATAACTGATATTGATTTTATTGATGGTCTCTTTGATGAGCCAATGATTGATCGGTATGCCGAATTTGAATCCAGTGATGGCCCATGAATCTTGCACGCGTATGGTTTGAGAGCGACGACGCACTGAATCACTTACTCGATTGGCTTCGCTGACATTACCTTTGGTTCTTGTCAATTCCGCATTATAAGCCGCTTGTGCAGCCTGCTCAATTCCCACATCATTTTGTGCTGCAAAAATTGGTGTCTCCGCAACTTCACCATGAGAATAAGAAATGGGGATTTTCATTTCTCGTAATTCTTTGGGTAATAGTTTTTCCAATGTACCCTGCATTTGCACATTCCAATTCAGGGTTTGATTACGATTTCCGAATCGTTCTTCGAGTCTGTGGAAATTGGGATTTGTTTGATTATATGTGGCATTGATAGTACCCAAGTCTGCCAATTTAAGCTCGGCTGAACCGATACCGGCCCAGTCAACGGAACTTTCTGGTTCGATGAGTCGAAGTTCATTCACCCACATGGTTGTTGAAAGATCTTCAGGGAATGAACCTGAAGTCGGATTGGCAATGCCGAATCCAATGAATTGAATGCGTGTGAGAATCGGATTCCCTTTGATCACATATTGTGTTTCGATCGGAATGGAAAATCCGGGATCGAATTGTGCGGAAGAATCAATGAAACGATTCGTGATATCTTCCGGTATCTGCAAAGTTGCGGCTTGCTGAGAGCGCTTTTCTTTGAGTGCTGTCAATTTGGCAACTTCGATTTCAATATCTCTCCAACCTTGAATGATTGGACGACGCACTTCATAATAATTTGCTGAATCAAGTCCGAAGCGAATATATGCTTGCCCTTTGGATGCCGCACCAAAAGGAATGAGTGCAGGCATGGATCCATCGCCATGCAGGAAGAATTTCATTTTCTTATAATAAAATACATCCAGATTCCGCATGAGTCGAACAGCCATGCGATCTTGACCCGAAGGTAGATTCTTCACACTGATTGAAAGCGATTGCTCATTCAATCGAACATCCTGAAGAGGATCTGGATTATTGATTTGTCTTGGTCTTTGAACGCCAGGTGGCAAAGTGTACAAATCGGGAAGACGACTATTCTCTTCCACATTCACGAATTGTACGCTCAAGATGCTGTCTTCAGGTGTGACATTCGGCTGTAATCCACTATTGCGAATCCACTGTCCTCCGGTGAATTTCCATTCGGCGATATTCACGGTGATGGGTTGACCTTTAAACCAAACACGGATGTACTGGAGATTTGCAAAGGTTGGATTTCCTACGACTCGCGTTGGTCTACGCAGTGGAATGCGATAGAAAAACCATTGCTTTTCAGTCGGATTATTCGCATTTCCCGTACCAATGATCTGTGGATTTCTTCTGGGGTCGCGGTCCAAATTGATTTTATAACTGTAATAACTATTGTCCAGCATGATAGTCTGGCCATTATTGTTATTCAGAATTTCGCGATCAGGGAATTGTCCCGATTCAGATAATTGCGCATTATTCTCAAAGTTATTATAAAACTTGAATTGCTCAGGTGTTTGACGATCCCGACTTGCTGCAAAATCAAAGAAATAATTGTCACGAGCAGGATCTGCTTCTTGATTCAATGGAAATGGATATGATTCATTTGTATTTGCAGAGCTTTTTTCTTGCTCATCGCTCAAACCATCGATACCGACATCCTCTCCAATATCAATGATATTATTCGGAATCGGACTGGCTTGGGTAATGCCGTCCTCGGTATTCAATGTATTGTTTGGAATGATATCTTCACTGATTTGTCCAATATCCACCCACATCTCAGTTTCGGTTTCTTTGATATCAGGACCAAATTGAACAACCATCTCAAGAAAGTCAATATTCTCGGTGTCAAAGTTTGTATTGAAGGTTGAGAATAATCTCTGAATTCCACCCCAAATTCTTGGCTGAATATTCGCAAGATATTGATCATGGAACAATGAATCATAGGTCGGATTCAATTTGTCGATGAATTGCGGATTGCGATTATAAATCCCGCGTTCTTTACCTTCGAATCGAATCTTGAGATCATTGATTGTGGTGAGACGACCTCTCGTATCACGATTGGGATATACTTCCAATAGCGGAGTTGCACCAATGAAGTTTTGATACCAATAGGTTTTTGCTCGATAAAAATTACCGGCTTTTGATAGCGGATCATCCCAAAGTGTTGGGTCTTCAGGTACTGCACAATGCGACCATTGTTGCGGAGTGAGACCAAGTGAAATACTGCGCTGCGCTCCTTCAAAATCATCCACATAAGCAACCGCGGCACCATTGTCGGATGGGATGTCGGATGTTCTTTTATTCGGCGTAGGAAGCATCGCCGCGATCTCCCCACGAAGCGTGAGTGATGATGGTGTCTTTGTATCATAAAAAGGCATCGCATCAAGCGCTTTGGTGAGAAAATCCAAATTCAGATTCATATTCCCGTCAAAACCGATCATGGTATTTGATACGGGTTCTTCATTGACGCGCACGCGATCAAAAAGCATCGCCTGATCGAACATCATGAATGTCATACCGACATTCGCAGAACCATTCCTTCTTTTGAATGCTTGCATGTCGGCCCGCAAACCAACGAGAGTTCTTGTTGCAAGATTGAATAAATCATTCTGTTCATATTCTATGCTGAGATTGGCATTGGGAAGCGATGCGCGTGGATTTGTGAGCGTCACTTGTCCCGTGAAATATTCAACATAGTAATCAACATTTTCTTTGAGTGGCGCACCATCAAGATTTACGCGAACGCTTCCGGGTGAAAGATTGAATGCACCGAGTGAAATCTTACCTCCACCTGTATTCATCATTCCTGTTGCTTCGCCGGTAATAATAAAACGATCTCGATCGGTTGCACGCTTCGCAATTTCCACGATTTCCTTATACACCTGAGTATAGCGATAACGATTGGCTGCTTGAGGTGAACCCACTTTTGCAAAATATTTCACTAGACCAGAATCAAATGGCTCGCGTTCGGGGAAAATGATTTCACCACGAATAGGATTGAAAAATGGAGAACCTTGCTGTTGATATTGCGCGGGTAATTGCGAAGGGGGAGTTGTAGTACCGCCCATGCCCGTATTACCGGTTTGTTGCATTTGATTCTGTTGATTCTGCTGTTGAGGACTCCCAAGATCGAATAAACCGTCTGGTCTTGCAGTACCATCTGAATTGTTCACTCGGTCAACACCCAAAATGGTGACCACTTTATCACTGGATCCTTCAAGTACATCCGACGAATCATTATTGGCTCGCAAATACCACACATTGAGTTTCAAATCGGCAAGACTGACATTGCTTTGTCCGATATTGAAAATATTACGCATCTGTCTCTTCCAAATCACCGGAAATCCCGGTTGCATATTGGGTCGATAGACAAGTTTTAAAATCAATGTATCAGTTGGTTGAACGGTATTGGAAATTGTTCCATAGTCCAAATCATCTCCAGGTTCACTTGTTTCACCCTCAATACGATAAGCCACGGCATAGGAGCGATCCGATTTGAGTGATGTGATGGTGAGGCGACCAAGATTCTCATCGAATTGATATGCTCTTTGATCGAGCTTAAGAAACTTTCCTCTTTCTGTGAAACCCGCAACGGGAGGAATTGCGATATATGATTTGGGATAGAATTGCGCCAATGCTCCTACTCGATTGATCGGAGAGAGCGTGTCGATTGCAATACCCTCAGCTGCTTGCGCGGCTAATTGCACATCCACTGTTGATTCATATACCTCGAGCAATTTCACGCGATTTCTTCTGGATTCAGGCGTATTCTGCAAAAGGGGAATCTGTGCTTTGTAATAATTATCCCAAATCCCAAAATATGCAGTATCCAAAAAGAAGTTCTTTTTGTCATAATCATAGGCATTCATGCGGAATGGTTGACGCATTGTGCCACCGC
>JBIKKD010000291.1:0-3484 GCA_044360565.1 Kapaibacterium sp. (SeqCode) | reverse complement strand
AGAGTGACAGACTATATCGAGAATCATGGTGGTACTTTTGTTGAGATGAACAAGTGGGGCCGTCGTCGCCTTGCTTATCCGATCAAGAAAAAATACAATGGCTATTATGTATATATGGCCTTTGAAGCAGCATCCGAGATATTGCCTTTGGTGGAGCGTTTCTTCAATTTGGAAGAAAATGTACTTCGTCATTTGACTCTCGAATTGTCAGAAAAACTCCGTGAGCACCGCAAAGAGCGTGCGCTGATTGCAGGATCAACAATTCCTGCAGAACCTGTAGAGGAAAGCGTTGCGCCTGTGAAAGCTGTTGCGGAAAACAAAACAGAACTTTGATTAACCCATTGATACACGAGTTATCACATTCCCGAAAGAGATGAACCTATGAAAATCATTCTTCGTCAAGATGTAGAAAACCTGGGTAAAATGGGTGATATCGTGGTAGTCAAAGATGGCTATGCACGAAACTACCTCATTCCCAGAAGTCTTGCATATTATGCATCTCCTTCTTACATCAATATATTTGAAAGTGAGAAGAAGCGCCACATGGCAGAGATGGCACGCAAGAAAGAAGCGGCAGAATTGCTTGCTTCGAAATTATCCGAAATTCAGGTCAGCGTTCCAATGAAAGTTGGTGAAGAAGGCCGTTTGTTTGGATCAGTTACACCACAAATGATTGCGCATGAACTCGCAGTGATGGGTTTTGACATTGATCGTCGTTCCATCATGATTGATGATGCGATCAAGTCATTGGGTGTATTTGATGTGAAAGCAAAATTGCATCCTGAAGTGATCGCTACTTTCAAAGTATGGATCATCAGCGCATAATTTCACGCTGAAAAAAAGTAGATTTGAGCACATCATTTGATGTGCTCTTTTTATTTGGAGATATAGCAATGCAAAGATCATATGAATCACTGAAGCAATTGGTTGAAATAGATTCACCGACCGGTTTTACGCATGGTGCCGAAGAATATGTGATGAATCATCTTCGCGGTATGGGATTGCATCCATATCAAACACATAAAGGTGCGGTGAAACTTGCATTTGGAGAAAACCCAACACTTGCAATCGCGGCGCATCTTGATACGCTTGGCGGAATAGTGACGGGAATCAAGTCAAATGGAAATTTGACTATTTCTCCAATCGGTGGATTGGGTCTTATCAGTTTTGAAGGCGCTTATGTGCGCATAAGAACAATGGATGACAAAATCTTTACAGGTACATTCCTATTGAATAATCCTGCATCTCATACGAATAAAGCAACGGATACCGCCCAGCGATCCATCGAATCCATGCATATTCGTTTGGACGAGGAAGTCAAGACCAAGCAGGAATGTGAGCAATTGGGAATTCGTGTTGGTGATTTCGTATGTTTTGATCCTCGTTATGAAGAATTACCGAGTGGATATATCAAATCAAGATTCATGGACAATAAAGCTTCTTGTTATGTGCTATTCGCAATCGCGGAGCATCTTGCAACAAAGAATGTGAATATTCCCATAGAATTATTCTTCAGTAATTATGAAGAAGTTGGTCATGGTGGCTCGGGAGGTTATGCAGAATCGGTGAAAGATCTTTTGGTACTTGACATGGGAGTCGTTGGTGATCAATGTGAGGGAAGTGAAACACATTGTTCGATTTGTGCGAAAGATTCCACCGGACCATATGATTATGCCATGAGAAAAGAATTGACAAAGCTCGCTGAAGCGAATGGAATTGCGTACAAGTCTGATATTTATCCCTATTATGGTTCGGATGGTTCTGCTGCTCTGAGAGCAGGAAGAGATTTTAGAGTTGGACTCATTGGTCCGGGTGTTTCCGCATCACATGGCGTGGAAAGAACGCATAAAAAGGGCATCGAGGCAACCATTGCACTTTGTCTTGCTTTCTTGCGCAATCGTTTTCCCGATGCCGGCATTTGATTTAGCGACCTTGTAGCATCGCGCGAAGCTCTTTGGTTCTTTGCTTTGTTTTTTCTTCAAGACAATTGTCACGAATCATTGAAGCCATGCTTCCACCATCAGCTGATTCTTTTTTGCAGGTTGATTCTTTGCGAGAAATCCACTTTTTCTGCGCACTTTTCAGAGATGCTTTTTCTTGTTCATTAAGAACTGACATGACTTGTTTATACACTAAATTCAGTTCCTTGTCAGCTTTCATGTATGCATCATTTGCATCAGCATTCATTTCCATTTGAGTTTGTGCATGAATTGTCACTGTCATGCAAGCAATTCCCATAGACATCCCGATTAACATCTTCTTAAACACATAGCCTCCTACTATTTATGAATAATTACACTCCCTTTCAAGGTTTGTGTGTGAATAGAATAGACTCCATTCGAAAGACCCGAACAATCGATTGTTTGTAGCGGTCCTTTGAGATTCAATATAAGATTTCCCTTTGCATCATGAAGTTGAATATCACTTTGTGGATTGGAAAAGTTGATGAATCCATTGGCAGGATTTGGATAGAATGCATTATTGTTTTCCCCTTTCACATTCACGGTTGAGCATGCATAAGAGAGATCGAATTGTCTTTGCAGTTCATTGATTGGTTCTTCTCTTTCGCCATTGGAAGTAAGAACGGATAATGAGATATAGGGTTTGTCTGCTTTGTCTGTAGGTTTTGCAACTTTCAAAAATGCAAAAAGGGAAGAAGTGCCATTTGGCTCGCATCGAGTATCTGCGCCTATGGAATTTGCTCCTTGCATTGCCTCCATCATACGACAAGCCAGTGTGCCTTTTGCTCTTTTAAACCGCGCTTCCATGGAATCCAAAACATGTTGACCACTTAGAATATTTCCTTGAATTGCATATGCAATGCCATCAATTACGCCTGTCACATGATTTTTATAATCAATGCAGGATTGACCCGTAAAACCTGCCGACTGAGCCGATGCTCCCATGAATTTCACAAAGCCATATTGTCTGATATCCGGATTGTCTTCCACATCATTTTCATAGACCCAAGTTGCAATTTGTTCGGGAGTATCACTTGTTTTCATCCGAGCTGCCACTCTTTGTTGATTTTGCGGATTATACATCGCCTGCGTATTCACTGCTCCGGTATCGGGAAATAATTGACCAAGAAATGAGGCATCCTGAATGCCAAATGCAATCAAATCCAAACATGATGCACCGGCACTACCCACTTCGCGAGTAGTGGAATCAGCACAAACTATAGAGAATGTATCTTGAGAGAAAAGCTGTGTAGTAGTAGCGTAGAATAAGCAAATAGACAGAATGACTTTATTCATGTTGAATCTTATTTGTGTTTAAAAATCATTGTTGAATAGGGTGCGATTTTACCAGTATCCGGTAATTTAACATAAGTTGGTAGTTGCATAAAGAATTGATAATCTTGTAGAAATGGAAGAAACAATTCTTTATTTGTCAGATTATGGACAATCAATAAATCATTACGAAGATATGCAAGTAAACCACTGGGAGATGGATACGAATAGATTGTACCATTAAGTAATGC
>JBIKKD010000195.1:0-3488 GCA_044360565.1 Kapaibacterium sp. (SeqCode) | reverse complement strand
GTTACTTGAAATGCATGTCCTTCCAGCAATCGAACCATTCTACCACCGGAACCGCAACCGATGTCCAATGCATTTCTGCGTTTATGTTCCGTGCCACACATAGTGATTGCTCGCATCAGCGCTTCCGCACCATAGGAGGAATCCTTTTGTTCGGCATCCCATAATGCAGAAATTGCATCATAGTGTTCTGCAATTTCTGAAGCATGATTTCTGCAATTCATTATTATTCCTGTGACTTATCAGAGTGTTTCTGCATTGCCTGATCACTCAACTCATAAGCATGGATAATGTCGGCAACAAGGCGATGTCGTACAACATCTGTTTTGTCAAAATACACGAATTCAATACCAGGGATTGATTGTAGGATTCTCTCAACATCTACTAAACCTGAATCTTTCTTATATGGCAAATCAATCTGAGTGATATCACCTGTTACGATGCATTTTGAATTTCTACCTAGTCGAGTCAAAAACATTTTCATCTGCGTGCGAGTGGCATTCTGCGCTTCATCCAAAATGATGAATGAATTATTCAATGTTCTTCCTCGCATATAGGCAAGAGGCACGATTTCAATGATGCGTTTTTCGCTCATGCTTCGAAATTTCTCAGTAGAAACCATATCTGTTATTGCATCAAGAAGCGGTCTCAAATACGGATCCACTTTTTCCGATAAATCACCCGGCAAAAAACCCAATGATTCACCTGCTTCAACGGCGGGACGGGAGAGTACGATGCGAGTGACTTCATTATTCTTCAATGCGGCAAGTGCAAGAGCGACGGCAAGATATGTTTTACCTGTACCCGCAGGACCGACTGCAAAACACAGATCATTCTTCATCACTTTGGAAACCATTTCTGCCTGATGCTTATTTCTCGGCTTGATGGTTTCTCTTTTACCGGACAAGACAATGGTATTGAGTGAAATTTCATTGGATTTTGTCTGACCTTCTTGTGGCATAGTCGAATCTGCAAATTGCAATACCGAGCTGACATCATCTTGTGTCAGCAATCCTTTTCTACCAAGTATATACTGCAATTCACTCAATGTTTTTTCAATCATCTTCACTTCAGCCGGTTCACCACGAATGATGACAGTATCACCTCGAACTGTGATACTGGATTGAAATCGTGATTCAAGCATGGTGAGATAGAGATCATTATACCCCAAAAGTGCAGAGAGATCGGTTTCTCCAATCTTGACTTTCTTTTCGATGCTATCCATGTATTGGTGATTAAGTGGAAATAAAAAACCCCTCACGAGCATTCGCGAGGGGCACAATTATTCAATGCGCAAGCATGTGAGTTGCATTACTGCAATTTGGCATTACTTGACTGTTCCGGGATTTTGCGTATTTGTTTGCTCAACAGCTCTTTGAGCAGCTGCTGCAGCAGAACGCTTTTTCTTCCAATATGCACGCTCAGCTTTCATCTCATCAGATGTTTTTGGAGCTGCTACAGGGAGAGTCAGACGCTGACCAGGAAAAATAACATCAGGATTACGAATGATTTCTGTATTTGATTGCCATACCTTTGGCCACAAAAGAGCATCATTGTAAATCTCTGCCTTGCCTGCGATATTCCACAAACAGTCACGATCATCAGCCCATGTTCCAACAACATAATCTTTGGTTGGCTTTGTTCGATACAAAGAGCGAATCTCACGAGCAAGCTCTGTGACGCGATTGAAATATGGTGGATACAAAGAGATTTTCTCGCCACGCATCTTATTCAATTCTGTTTCAAGAAAACGCAACTCTTCTTGTCTTTCAGCTAATTGAGGCTCATTCAAACCTTTCAGTCCACGAACCTTACCTTCTAGAACACCCAATCTTTGAGCAAACTCTTCAAGTTGTTTCTGTGTTGCATTCAATAATGATAATATATCTTCATTATTTTTTTGAATGCCAGCATTTGAGGATGCAAGGGATTTACTCAAATCAGAAATGCTGTTATTGAGAGAATTAAATCTGTCTTGTAAATCCTTTACTCTTTGTTCCCATTCCTTTATACAAATATCACCTTGATCTCTCGTATATGGTTTGGCTTTCATTTGCGCTTCTGATGCATTGCAATCAGGAGGAGGATCTTGTGCAAATAATGGTGTTGTCACGGAAAGAGTGACAAGCATGAGCATTGATAAAATATATTTCATTTCAGTCTCCAAATTCAGAATTCATGGATGGATTATTTTTTGCCTTTCTTCTTTTTCACCGCAGGCGGAGGTGTCGTTTCAAGGACGCCCTCAGTTGAAGGAGGCACAAAGTCAGGCCATGAATTCGGCCATGTTTGCAGTTTCTGTTTGATGAATTCGATATTTTGAGAAGACTGTCTTTCTTCTGCTTGTCTTGAAGCTACTTCTTTCTCAAGAGCTGACTTCTCTGCTTCTTTCTTTTTGATGTCTTGTTCCAATTGAGCCGCCTGTTCTTTCAAGACTCTCAACTTGGCCAATTGTTCATCGGTTATTTTTGGGGTACAACCCGTATTTGTCAATGCAAATGCAATGACAAATATTCCGATAATCAGTGAGGATATATTCCACGATGTGCGCATATTGCTCCTTGCGAAGAAGTGGAAAACAAAATAGTATATTTCTATTATTGCTAATTTACGGCTTGGCAAGGCGATAGACAAAGAATTTTTCCGTAATCTTCTCCCTAAACAATGAATAGTTCACCTCTTGGCGAAAATAGAAGAAAAGTAATCCACATCTTGCTCTTATTGAGCATGCTATTGTGCAATTCCATCCAATTACTGAATGGTAAAGAGTATGTGGCTAAAATTGACCCGACTGTCAAGAATAGAGTCATTTCATTGCTTCAGGAAAAGAAGATTTCTGTTCGTTTTCCATTCGAAACCATTTCCATATCATCAAATGATAAGGGCGAAAGCGTCTTGTCAGCCAAGAGTAAAAGCGCTCTTGAGTCGCTCAAGAATTTCCTTATCATTGATTCTGAAAGTGAAACAGACATCCTAAAATTGAATATTCAGGGTCTCATCGTACATGGTCCGATGATCTCCTATGCACTCGATGAACAATCACCGAATGATTCTTTGTGGCCCAGACAATGGGCTTTGCAAGAACTCAATATCGCCAAAGCGTGGGATATTGCTCGCGGGGACAATGTGCTTGTATCCGTGATTGATACGGGTTGTGAAATCGAGCATCCTGATCTCAAGCGAAATATCTATATCAATCCAAAGGAAGATATCAATCAAAATGGTCGTTTTGATGCTTGGCCCTCAACCGAATTTCGTGATGGTATTGCGGGTGACATCAATGGCATCGATGAAGATGGCAATGGCTGGCCTGATGATGTGACGGGCTTTGATTTTGTCGATCAATCATTCACGAATATCGGTGATGATAGAATTCCGGACCCGATTGTCATTGATGAACAAGGACATGGCACAAGTGTCGCTGGCATCATCGGCGCACAAATGAATAATGCAATCGGTATAGCAGGCATTGCTCCGAATTGCAAACTCAT
>JBIKKD010000194.1:0-3497 GCA_044360565.1 Kapaibacterium sp. (SeqCode) | reverse complement strand
GAGAGGGAAGATTATCTCGGTTATGGATTCAGGATTGCATATTGATGTACTTTGCATTCATTCATATCATGTGTTTTATCTTGCTCGGGTATCATGCTCAAGCATCTGATGATGATATGCATGAAAACATGCAAAAAAATATGCCTCCACAATTGAAATTTTTGAGAGTATATGGTGGTGATGATGAAACCATGCCGCCGATTGCCATGTGTTCAAGACCTACGCAACAGAGAAGACCCAATGTTTCATATAATTTCCCGCATATCACGATAGAGCTCGATATTCAATCTCTCACACCTCCACAGATGTTTGTGATCTTTTCACATTGCAATGCAGATTGGACCGAACATGAAAATGCTTTTTTGAATGATCCCGCCCTTCTTCGAACAAGTTCTATTGATTGGAGAATGGCTCCTCCCGCTTCCATTTGGTATTCCTATACCGGTACATTGAAAGTTCCGAATGAACATGTAAAATTCAATTTCGGAGGAAATTGGAAAGCCAAGTTTTATCTCTATGATGACCCAAGTCAGCCGATTGCAATCGCTCGATTTTTTGTCGTGGATCCCCGAGTGGAAACACGATTTGATGTTTATGGAGATTTCTACTCTCCCAAAAACACAATATTTACTTCAGGTGCTTATACGGTTGAAGCCCATGCAAGATCCACTGAAATGCTGAATGATGGACAATTAAATACAGCGGTGTTTTACAGACTCAATAGATATGATGAGCCATTTATAGTGTCTGAACAATCTTCATATGAGTCATTGAATGAACTCAATCATGCATATCCTCTTCAGACAATGATTACGGGTTTCGGGATGACAGGTCGGAGATTTAGAATGGAACGAATTCCCGCGGAAAATGAATATAGAGTGTTAAATCTTGGTGATTATTCCTTGTATCCACGATCCAATGCACCACTTCGCATGTGGACTCCTGATCTATGGCGCAATGGATCATTCATTGAAAGATCGGATGGTGGAGTCATGAATACGCGTTTCATCGGTTGGGGAGACAAAGATTATGTGCAATTGGAATTCCTTCTCAATCCTCAAAATAGACTGGCAGAGCATGAAGTATTCGTGAGTGGTTCTTTCAATAATTGGTCACCCGATGCATCCTGGCTCATGAAATGGGATGAAGAAATGAAATTGTATCGCTTGAGACAGTGGATCCCTCGTGGAAGGCATGGTTATTTATACTTGACCGGTGAAATTGATGCCGATACGAGAAAGGCAATTCGCCTGACGGCAGAAGAATTTGAAGGGAATACTGCAAGAGGTGGGCATCCATTCATAGCACTCATCTATTATCGTGAATTCGGCATGGGTGGTTTTGATTCAATTGTTGGTGTTGCCGGAGGGAATGTCTATGGCTCCTGGTAAAATTCCGGGAATCCTCCTTTTCCTAGGTTCTGCATGGTCTCTCTTTTTGAAATTGGCAAGGCCAATACTACTCTTTACTTCTTCGAAATTTCGAGAAAGAGAGCAAGAAATTGCTAAGCAAAAACCAAGTCGGAAAAATGAGAATTCAAGATTGTCAATATGGATACATGCTTCCTCTCTTGGTGAATTTGAACAGGCGCGTCCAATCATAGAAGCATTAAAGAAGCAAAATGTGAAGTATGATGTCACCGTGACATTCTTCTCTCCTTCCGGATATCGCATCAGGAAGTCTTATGAATATGCAGATAGAGTGCTCTATCTTCCGCTTGATACGAAAGCAAATGCATATGCATTCTTAGAGAGCATAAACCCCGATCTTATCATCTTCATTCGATATGAATTATGGCTGAATTATCTTATTGAAGCTAGAATAAGGGCAATACCTTGTTATGCAGTGAATGCGACATTTCCTCGTTCGGCAATGTGGAAATTTATTCCAACTATTCTTCGTTCAATCCTTGGTTTGTTTTCTGAGATATATACTGTTGGCAAAGGTGAAGCAGAGTCTTTCAGACAATTGAATATTCCCATTCTTATTCATTCAGGGAATGATACAAGAATTGATAGAATTCATTCACTTGTGTCTGAAATGAAACAAAGTCCGAATATCATTCGGAAATTTCTACCGGGTTTGTTTGATTCTTCCATTCCTTGCATTGTCATTGGAAGCTCATGGGAAGAGGATGAGCGGATATTCATCAAGGCTTTGAAATTCATGCAGACACCCATTCGATTGATCATTGTTCCGCATGAACCAACCCAAGAACATTGTGCCAGACTAAAAGAATCACTACCAAATAGCATGCTTCAAAGCGAAATAGAATCGATTGAAGATCAGCATATCATCATAGATTCCATCGGAAAATTACTTGCAATCTATTCCATTGCGAATGCAGCATATATAGGAGGTGGATTTGGTACTGGAGTGCATAGTTGTGCCGAACCTGCAGGTTATGGTTTGCCACTTGCATGCGGACCCTTCATTGAGCGTTCTCCTGATGCAGTGACCTTGCATGAAATGGAAGCTTTGGAAATCATCAAGAATAGTCAGGATGCACTCGCATGGATGAATGCAGTTTGTGCGGGAGCAATGCAGAAAGCCGGAGAGCAATCTCTGGAATATATAGAATCAAGAAGGGGAATGACTGACACTATTCTTCGAGATATCATCGGTATTGATTAGGATTTTTCCTGCTCAAAAAGATAATTGTACCGGTTATTGCAAGTGCCACTGAAATCCACTGAGCTTGCGATAATCCAATATACAAAGGATTCATACGAAGAAATTCCACGAAGAAACGTTCGATTCCTGCCAAGATCAAATACACACCGAACAATTGTCCCATGGCAAAATCCTTTTTACGAAGCATCCAAAGAATTCCAAAAAACACAAATGCAGTAAGTGTTTCATAGACAGGAGTTGGATGAACGATGATGTCTTCAGGTATAGGTCGTCCCGGAAACAATTGCTGAAAATACCCCACCAGTTCCGGATTGCGCGCAGATAATGTAGAAACCATACCCTCCGGATAACTCATTCCGAATGCATGATCTGTTGGAATTCCATAATCTCCATCGCCAGCCAATTGACATCCAATTCTTCCGATGCCATAAGCAATCATGAGAGATGGACCGGCGGCATCGGCTACTCCAAGAAAAGGGATATTCTTCTTTTTCAAATAGATCATGATCATCACAATGGAAGTGATGAGGCCTCCGAAAAAAGTCAAACCTTCGCCACTAAACAATGAGCCAATTGGATCCGCAAAGAAAAATGAAGGATTCTCCAATAGATGGAATAGTTTTGCGCCAAAAATCCCGCCAATCAATGCAAGCAATGTGATGGAAGAGCCCAATTGTTCATGTTGAGGAAACGCCTTACGCTTAAGTTCTGCATTCAATAGCCAATTGGCTGTCAAGAATGCCGTGGCAACCATTAATCCAAAACTATAAATCGTGAGAGGTCCCAGGTGAAAGAGAATGGGATACATGAATTCACTGCTCCATCAGAAAAAATCTTGTGCAAGTATATGGTATTTGCACGGA
>JBIKKD010000193.1:0-3513 GCA_044360565.1 Kapaibacterium sp. (SeqCode) | reverse complement strand
GATCCAGAATGGCGCGAGAAAGCAATGATCATGATCAAAGAACATTCCGAGCAATTATGCGCAATGCATGGAGCCACTTGTGAAGTCACGATTCTCCGTGGCTATCCCGCTGTGCATAATCATGAAGTCGCGGCAACATTTGCCATCAATACCGCAAAGGGGTTATTTGGTGAGGCAGGTGTAACAAACTTTGAGCCCAAAATGTGGGGAGAAGATTTTGCCTATTATGGTCAGCATATTCCCGCAGCGTTCTGGATGCTTGGCGTAAGACCTCATGATCAAAACTCCTTGCCGGGATTGCATAATGCAAAGTTCACTCCTGATGAACAAGCATTGCCATATGGTGCTGCAATGATGAGCAAAATTGCCATTGATTGGCTTGAGAATAATGAATGATCGAATCATCATCTTCTTTGACAGTGAATGCATGCTCTGCAATGCATCCGTGCAGTGGATTCTCAAGCATGAGAAAAGACATGATGTGCAATTTGCGCCATTGCTTGGTGTGACATTCAATGAGCTTCCAATTGAGAGAGAAGATTTGCCTGATTCGATTCTTGTTTGGAAGGATAATGCTTTACACATGAAAACCTCGGCAATCATTCATGTATTGCAAGGTATGGGAGGAAAATGGAACATTCTTTCCAGATTAATTCGAATAATTCCACTTTTTCTTTCAAATTTCATGTACGATTTCATAGCCGGAAAGCGCTATGGATGGTTTGGCAGGACGGCTGAATGCATGCTCATGAAGGGTCCGATGAAGCATCGTTTTCTTGACTGATCATTTCTCTTTACCCAGCGTTTTCTTCCCCATTCTCTCAATCATTCCCAGAATTTGCGAGAAATCTCTTCTATATGATGCAGGAAAACCTTTTCGAGCATCATAATATTCAATGATGGTGTCTTGCCTGAAATAGGTTGATGTTTTTACATACACTTTGCATTTCCCTTTCCCCTCTTCTCTGATCAATGTAATCAAAATCTCTCTTTCATTGAGAGCCCCTTGTTTGATATATGTTCTCGCAATCAAAGTATCAATTGAAGAATACTGAATCTGACATCCCAATTGAGGAAGTGAATCTTCGATGGAATGGAAAAACACAGAGCTGGAATCTTTGTGATAAGCAAATGAGAAATGTCTTGATATATCTGCGCTCGCACAAGAGAATAAGATGAGTCCAAGCAAGATCAAGAATGATTTCATGATCAATCACTCATGTTTATGACATCCACCGCCATCGGCAAGAATAATGAGATCACCGGAGTTAGTTCCACGAGAAAGGAGAGAATCCTGAGGCAGATATTCCCAATCTTTAGTGAGATTATACATTCCGACTCTTTCTTCATTTGAAGTGTAAAAACCAAGACTCGCGGCTATGACGGGAATCACATCATTCACGGGCAGATGCTCATTGACATTCACTCTGTAAATCTGACCCGAATAACCTTTGCAAACAAATACTTCCATGTTCAACTCAATTAAAAAAGACATGGCGAAAATACGCAATTCTTTTGAACCTTTGTTTGAATCAGAGGAAAGCCATAAGTTTGTGTGTCCGTTGGAGGTGCCGATTCTTCGGCTGAGATCATACTCTTCGAACCTGATCCGGTTAATACCGGCGTAGGAAAACGATACAAGCTCATATTTTGAGTTCTCGCCTCTTGCGGAATAGTTTTGTTTCACTATTCCGATTCCATCATGTTTAACATCATTTTCTTTCTGCTTGCATCAAACATTGCATTTGCACAACAGAGCAAATCCGATTCAAGCAAGTCCAGAACCTATATCACCCCAAGTGTAACGGTGAGTTCAACGACGGCTGATGACAAATCTACCGTCACTTTTTCCGACTTGACTGAAAAAGAAATCAAGAATTCTTATACCACCCAAGACATTGCCCAGCATTTGTCGATGCTCCCCTCAATCTATTCGGTTTCACAGAATGGGAACAATATCGGTTATACCTCCATTTCTTTGCGTGGATTCGATCAAAGAAGAATTGCTGTTATGATCAATGGTGTTCCGCAAAATGACCCCGAAGATCATAATGTGTATTGGATTAATATGCCCGATTTGCTCGCGAGCACAGATCGCGTGCAAGTCCAACGCGGAGCTGGACTTATGAATTATGGCGCTGCGGCAATGGCTGGTAGCGTAAGCGTTCTCACAGCTTCAGGATCTCGTGAATCAGCTATTCGCTATTCGCAGTTTCTTGGTTTTCAGCAATATGGTGATGCACTGACTGGTGAAGATAGATTCGCTCCAACTGTTTCAAAATCCTCCATTGAATTGCAAAGCGGACTCATCGATAATCAGTATGCAATTTCGGCAAGACTCACCTCGATTCAGTCCGATGGGTATAGACAACATTCTTGGGCGCGTTTACAAAGTTTTTTTGTGTGTGCGACAAGATTCGACGATAATCTCACCACACAAATCAATGTGTATGGAGGTCCTGTTCGCGATGCCCTCGCTTATACCGGCATACCCAAAGCATGGATTCAGAATCCCGCGCTACGGAGATCCAATCTGAATGGTTGGGCTTATGATTCAACAGGAAAAGCGATTTCTTGGTCAGGCACAAGACGCTTGCAAGAAATAGAAGAATTCTCACAGCCACATTATGAAATATTGAATGATTGGTCCATCACGCCCAATCTAACACTCAAATCAACCCTTTTCTACTATACCGGTGATGGCTATTTTGATTATGATGCATCTTGGGCAGATGCTGGTACATTGCGACTAACTCCTGAATTTGGAGTAATAGGTAATCCCACAATCGGTAATGCCATTGTGCGAGGTTTTGTTGGCAATCGTCATGGCGGGTGGATTCCACGACTCGTTTGGGAACATGGCAGTGGAAGACTCACGACAGGACTTGAAATTCGTTCACATCGTTCACTTCATTGGGGCGCCGTACAATATGCAGAAGGACTTCCGGAAGGTTTCGATCCCGATTTCAAGATCTATCAGTATAATGGCATGCGTACCATTCTCTCAGCATTCGCAAGAGAAGAATATCAAGTGAGCGATCGATTGATGCTTCAAGGTGAATTGCAAGTTGTGCATCATCGATATGGAATTGAACAAGAAAAAGCCGGTAATACATTCACTTCATATCGTTCATCGAATGGCACAATGATTGGCAATGGCGATCAATTATTCTCAATCAATTATCTCTTTGCAAATCCACGCATCGGTATGCATTATGCATTGAATGAGAAAGAGCGCATTATTGCTTCACTTGCTTATACCTCAAGGGAGCCACGCATGAGAAATCTCTATGCCGCATCGGATTCCTATTTTGGGGCAATGCCTCTCTTTGAGCAAGTTGCAATCAATGATTCTATGAATGGCTATGACTTTTCGAAACCACTTGTCAAGCCCGAATCCATGCTCAATCTCGAACTTGGCTGGCATCATACATCTGAGTTTGAACGCTTTGGCATCACTGGTTATGCAATGGAATTTTTTGATGAACTCGTGAAGAGTGGAAGACTCGATAT
>JBIKKD010000290.1:0-3516 GCA_044360565.1 Kapaibacterium sp. (SeqCode) | reverse complement strand
GATGAAATTGAAGGTGAACCACTATTGATTGGGCTTACCGGCGGTATAGGATCCGGAAAATCAACCGTTGCTGAAATATTTGAAAAAGCAGGGTTTCCAATCATCAATGCAGACAAAGAAGCACGATTTGTGATGGAGCATGATGAAACAGTAAAAAATGCACTTATTCATCGATTTGGTGAACAATTATATGCACAATCCGGAATGTTAAATGCACCGGAATTAGCTGAAATAGTGTTTGCTTCCAATGACTTACGAAACTTGTCTGATTTAAATGCAATCGTGCATCCGGTTGTATTGGATAGAATGTTTGCAATGGCTGAAGAATTGGCTCAAGAACATGATGTGGTCATCATAGATATTGCTTTGCTCTTTGAACTTGATTTGGGAGATGGCTTTGATTATGTAATTGGAGTTATTTCTCATCAAGAAACTCGATTTGAGAGATTAATCAGGGATCGAGGTATGACAAAAGAACAAATCACAGCAAGAATGAAGACCCAAATCAATGATGATTCTTTAAAAGAACAATGTGATTTCATCATCGAAAATAATGGAAGTAAGGAAGATCTTGAGAAAGCATCGCAGTATTTAGTTGAAATTCTCCCATATTTGCCTAACACTTCTGCCGAATAAGACAATTATTACATGAGAATTACTCGTTCAATCATACCAAATCTATTTACACTGGCTAATCTTTTTTCAGGATTTTCGGCTATTGTTGCCATATCTGAAGGGGATATCAGCAAAGCAGGAATGTTCATAGTACTTGCTGGATTATTTGATGTCCTTGATGGTACGATGGCCCGACTGACCAAATCCACGAGTGAATTGGGGGTTGAATTGGATTCTTTGTGTGATGCAGTGTCTTTCGGAGTTGCCCCTTCGTTTTTACTGTATAAGACTATACTCTTTACTCTCGGACCAATGGGTATTTTGATAGCATCACTATCCGCTCTTGCAGGTGTGTATAGATTGGCTCGATTCAATGTGCAATTGGCGGGATTTGAAGATAAGTTGTATTTCACCGGAATGCCCATCCCATCCGGTGCATTGACCCTTGTTTCATATGGCATTTTCATTGCTCCATCGGGGATTATACCACCGAATCTACTCATTCCCATTACTTCACTGATCATCATCATTGTTTCCCTTGGAATGATCAGCACCGTAAAATTTGATAATCTTCCTCGACCTACAATAGGATCTTTTAAAGCAAGACCTGTAATTTTCATACTTGGTCTTCTGGCTTTTGCAATAACTGTCTATAGCAAAGGGGAATATCTATTTTACGTTATGGCTCTTTATATTCTTTGGGGGTTGATTCGAGGTCTCATATTGATGATTGGAAATAAAGTCAATGGAGATCAAGAAAGAGACACTCTCGAAGATCCTGATGAACATCCTTTCGATATCTGATTCTTAACTATCACCTCGCAATGTTCGAATCAACTCCCTTGATTTTCTGATAAATCGTGAATTGGGGAATCTCACTAGAATATCCGTAAGAGCTGATATGGCATCATTATTCTGTGCTTTTGCAATGTGAATTTCAGCAATCAAAAAGAGTATTCTATCTGTATTGATACTTTCAGGATATGAGGCAATAAATTTCTGACTTTCTTTCAATGCACGATCTTTGTCCAATACATTAAATGCTTCGCAAATCTTGATTTGTGCTTGTTCGGCAAGATCTGTCCCGGAAGTTTTGGTAACAATTTCTTCATATAATTCGATTGCATCTTCTTGTTTTGATTGTTTTTCCTTCAGTGATGCATTACCCCATAGTATGAGTCCTGCAGTGAACTGCTTATGTTGCTCCAAAAACAAAGACAATTCCAATGCATCATTTGCAATGTCGGAGTCAGTTTTACCTGCAAGTCCTACCAAAACACCTTTGCATGAGTCAATTTCACCTGTGTAAAAATACAATTCAGCAAGGGTGAATCCTGCTCTATCAGATTCTTTGGGATTTGTATTCACATATGCTTTGAATGTATTGCTTGCTAAGGCAAAAGCTTCATGTATGTCATTAGATGCTATAGCAATATTGATAATTTCATTTGTTGCAGCAGCACTTATGGAATATTGCTTGTATTTATCAAACACTTCTTGAAAAGTCTTTTTTGCAGTGGAGATATCTTTCAAGTACTCGGATTGTAAAATTCCTATACGATACAAACATTCAGCCGTAAATTGTCCTTTGGGGGATTGTGCAATGATATCTCTATATCTATTTATGATGCCTTCAATTTCTGTGGTAGATATATTCTTTTTGACCCCCGTCATTTGCAAGCGTTGTTCAAGAGCTTTTGCATAACCATATAATGCTTGGGAAAAGTGGGGATTGTTCTTTCCTCTGTCTATTACATTCCCATAAGCTTTGAGTGATATTTCTATATGGCCATCTCTAAGGGTAATATCGGCAAAGTCCAGTATTTCTCTTCCTTGCAAACCGAGTCCCGAATCAATACGGAGTGCTTGTTCTAATGCTTTGTCAAAATCTTTGATTTCGCGTAAAAACCAGACATAAATCCGTGAAAAGGCATAGTCATTTACTGACATGGAGGATAATTCTGAATCGATATATGATTTGGATTTCTCATCGATAAGCAGCGCTGCTATTCTTCCTTGAATCAATCCATATTGCTGCTGTTTTTTAAAGACTTTTGCAATTTCCTTTATTCCCAATTCAACATTCCCAATCTGCACATAGAGCATGCTGAGCTCATCTGCATAGGCATCTTTTGCATTACTTAATATCACTCTGCCTTTGAGATATGTTTGAATCGCATTCTCAAATGAAGAAATATCACTTTGAGTCTGAGCAATCAATCGTATGGCATTATCCCTTTCAAAATCATTGGAGAGCTTTGATACAAGTTCAATTGCTTGTTCAAAGTATTGTTGTGATTTGGGAATGAGACTGGCTTTTTTTGCATTCTGTGAAGCCAAACTCAATAATTCAATGCTTGATTTCTTGGCAAGTTCAACCTCAATGAGAGGCATGAGTTCAATATGCCTTTGAAGAGCTGTAAGACTTCTTGCAACACCCTGAAAATATTTATACTGTCCGGGAGATTCGGCATATAGTTCTTGGAAAATTCTTGCCGCATTTCGAAAATCCCCTTGTTCTTCATAAGTCATGGCAAGTTGATATTTGTCCATTCTTTGCTGAGAATACATTGAAGTATTACCAAAGAGAATGAGCATTGCCATGAAGAATAGTGCGGTGATGCTATGCTTCATAAGTGATTATTTTCTGACGATGATGGATGTTGTATGTCTGAAATTTCCTGTTGACAATTCACAAATATACAATCCTGAAGCATGTACCGACATATCTACGGGTATAGAATGATTCCCGGCAATGATATATGAATCAAAAAGATTGCCGGCAAATTTACCAAGCGAATCATAGAGTCTAATGGTGACATGGCAATCTTTCTTCACTTCAAAATGCAGATGTCCGCTATTGGATGAGGCTATGTCATTCGAGAATCGAAGACCTCCATT
>JBIKKD010000192.1:0-3534 GCA_044360565.1 Kapaibacterium sp. (SeqCode) | reverse complement strand
TTCATCGCTTGAAAAAAATATTGTAGGAAATATGAAATACATGCAAATTGAGGACTGCAAATTCGTGAAAAAACAGGTAATACACATAGATTCATGGGGAAAACATGAGTACATCAATATATATATCGCTGATTCTGTTCATATTCTTCAGCATTGTTAATCTTGGAATATCTCCCGATATGCATGCAGAATATTATGAAGGGTGGATCGATATTGATAGTAGCGAACCAATCACTCCGATTTGGATTGAATTTCAGCGTAGTGCAGCAGGAAAATACTCCGGTTGGTATGTTAATAGAATAGACTGCGATACAATGAATATAAGTGGCGAAATGACAAAATCTGGATTGGTATTGAAAGTTTTTACGGGAAGGAATGCAATTGCCGAACAATTTATACTTGCAAAAAGTCAGCATGGTTATGAAGGAACTTGGAAAGCCCATAAAGGTTATCCATATGAAGTCCGCTTATTCAAAACTGATTCGATGTATCGCAAAACGATGAAGATTTCAATTGATCCGACAATTCTGACAAAAGGCAAAGGAAGGCATGATAGCATCACGGAAATTCACTATCTCATGGTTCGAAAAGGCATTGCGTCCATCAAAGTGATGCGTGAAAGAAAAAATGATATTCGACCATGGATTTCATATCATGTGATTGATGTCTTGAAAAACAAAGAAATACATTTGACCGATCATTTGATGAATCATGCATATGCGAAAACGAAAATTATGGCTGACAATCATGCAGAACAAGAAGCGGTGAATCAATTAATGGAATATGATGAAGATGATATTGCCGCAATGAAAGATTGCGGACTTGATTTGGACCGCGATTTGCATCTTGATGATGTAGTGCTTTACCCAAATAGAACAGCAATCACCTTCGACTATGTGAATATATTCGGTATGAAAGAAGATTGTGAATATCAATTATATCCGATTAAATTCACGATGCCAATCGATGACTTCAAACAATGTATTCGCACGGGTTCCTTCCTTGCTCGATTATTACTATGATCACATACTTCCAAATGAACCTGATCTGAAATCATCATATGCCTGAACAATTTCTTCTTTGGTATTCATCACGAATGGACCATAAGCTACAATTTCTTCGCGAATGGGTTCTCCAATTAATAAGAGTACTTTTGCCGGGGTGATTCCTTTCATTGATAATTTTTCACCATCATTAGCAAAAAGAGCGCAGTGATGTGTGGGGAAATTATCATCCTGAATTCCGATTTCACCTTCCATATTCAATGCAATGGCAGTATAAGAAGAAGGGAATTCATAATCGAATTCACCGCCTTCCTCAAATTGAACCAAGAGCATGCGGATATCTGTAAATGTAGATGCGATGCCCTTTATTCCTTGATACTCTCCGGCAATGACAGATACCGCAATCTTCTGACCCTCGTATACCGGAATTGATCTATTTTCAATCGCTTGATATGAGGGCTTGGTCATTTTGTGTTTTGCCGGAAGATTCACCCATAATTGCGCCATGTGAAATAATCCTCCTGTTTCTGCAAACTCATCGGAATGATATTCTTCATGTAAAATACCGGAGCCCGCTGTCATCCATTGAATATCACCCTCGCCAATAATTCCGCCGCCACC
Source organism: Kapaibacterium sp. (SeqCode) (assembly GCA_044360565.1). Classification (GTDB taxonomy): domain Bacteria; phylum Bacteroidota; class Ignavibacteria; order Kapaibacteriales; family UBA961; genus UBA961. The sequence goes on along the minus strand of JBIKKD010000192.1, from coordinate 1,909 downwards.
TGAATTGTCTCTATGTGCAACGCTTCCCTTAAATGCGAAAGTAACGGTTTCAAAACCGCGATGCGGATGTACATCAACTCCTCTACGATGTGTGGTCGGAGTAAATACATGAGGAGAACCATAATCCAATAACAAAAAAGGATCGGTTCTTTTCATGCCGCCAGCAATCTGTCCAGGGAAAAAATTATGCACGCGAAATCCATCACCGACAAAATGAGGTGGAGGTGGTGGAATGATGGATTCAATTGTTCGGGTGGTAAACATGTATCAATCTTTGGGATATATTGTAAATGTATTCTGGTTAAACTTCACATCAATTTCCGGTACATCTTCAGCTGTCAAACGCTTGATTTCCTCTATGACGGACTGCTCTTCATCAATCACCGGACCTCCTCTTCCAAATTGTCTGGTGGAAACTACTTTGCCTTCTAAAAACTCTCCTTTGGAGGAAACACGCAATTCAAAAATAGGTGCCATTCCTGAAATCCCTTTAATATTGAATTTTTCATAGGTGCAGAAATTTCCCATGGAATAGGCGATGAATCTTCCTTTGTACATGTCGATTGCTCTTGTGATATGAGGTCCGTGACCCAAAACCACATCTGCTCCCGCATCTATTGCTTGTCGTGCAAAAGCATATACATCTCCGCGGTCCTGACCGAGAAACATTTCGTGTTTACGAGGTACATGTGTATGGGATTGTCCTTCTGCTCCTCCATGAAAAGAAACAATCACGATATCACAAAATGAATCAAGTTTCTTGACGATTTTCTGGAGTTCTTTTTCATCATTGATATTCAAACATCCTTTATTTGGAGCGAATGCTGTCATACCGACCAATAATCCTTTTACTGTCAATGTGTCCCAAGGACATGATGTTTGTCCGGCATATCGAATGTCATGTTCTTTCAAAATAGATATTGTATTGAGTCTGCCCGGCTCTCCCAAATCCGAAACATGATTATTCGCTATTGAGAATAAATTGAAGCCGGCATCCTTCAATTCCTTGACGAAATATGATGGCTGTCTGAACACATAACATGTTGCAGGATCTCCGCATGTTTTTGGAACACCACCGCTGTCGAGTATCGGACCTTCCAAATTACCAAAAACGATATCACCTTTTTTTAATGCCTCTGTAACGGGTCGCAAAAGAAATGCATCTCGAGGTGGCATGGATGATTCACTTGGATAATTTGTTCCCATCATGATATCACCAACAGCCGTGATGATGATTTCCTGTGCTTGTTCAATCTTCTGTTCTGTAGTTGGTTTCGTGAGGGGGATTTCTTGCTTCTTTTCCGCATTGCAATGTAACGAAGTAAGGAACAAGAAAAACATGAGTAGTAATTGTGAAGGTTTTGACATGAGAATATACCCTGCATAAATCAATGTATTGATACTCTTTGGAATTTACCGGTATTGGTCACATTTTGATTGAGTAAAATAGTATATTGTCAAGAGAATTATGGTATAAAATCCGGGTGAACAATGCGAGTATTTGCAATCATTTTGTTGGGTCTATCTCTTTGGAGCTGTGATGGCGGAAGTGTTTTGGGTCCTGAATCTATGCGAGTGAAATTTCCAACCAAAGGAAGCACATTCTATTTTGAATCATATGAAATAGATCGGTATAATGATCGCGTTCCTGGATCAACTGTTGAATATTCAAGTGTAGTGGTAAGTGCAGATACCATCCTGTTCGGTAAGTCTGATGTCTATGTCTTGCGGAATCAATATCGCGATACAAGTTATCTCGATTTCTATCATGTGAATGAAGAGCAAGACTTGCAACATAGAATCACTTTGGGGAATTCAACAGTTTGGATGAAAATCCCAATAAGTTCTTTGGCTGAAACAAAGGATACTGTCTCATCATATATAGATCTTGGTCAAGGAAGAAGAGGCA
>JBIKKD010000266.1:0-2549 GCA_044360565.1 Kapaibacterium sp. (SeqCode) | reverse complement strand
GGGGTTTCTTTCCCACGATTGCTGAAGAATTTGCAAAGAATGGTTCAATCGTCATTTCATGGAATATGTCATTGAATGGATACTCCAAAGATGCAGAGTACATCGATCAACCGGAGGATTTTGCGCGAAATACAATCTCGCAGGAGATAAGGGATACACAATCAATTATCGATTCCATATTACAGAATGATCATATCCTTTCGCATGATTTGCGCTCTCAATGGAATGGTGATATCCATGTGCTGGGTCATTCACGCGGAGGTGGCATCGGAATCTTGATCAGTGAAAAAAATCCATCAATCAAAAAACTTGCTCTCTGGAATACAATTTCAAGATTTGGCAGATTCACCGAAAGGCAAAAGAAACTCTGGTCTGAAAGCGGTACATTTTCAATTGATAAAACCAAAGACGGGAAAGTCATTGCGATGAATTATACATATATCAGCGACTTGGAATTGCATGGTGAGAAATATGCACCATTGCGTGCTATCGCCGAAGTATCTGCAGATATATTGATCTTGCATGCAGAACAAGACATGACAGTACCGATTCGAGAAGCATATGCATTGCAAGACAAATCACGCTCTGCGCAAATCCATTCTATTCCGCAGGCAGGACATATTTTCGGATGCACGCATCCATTCACTGAAATGACATCTACTTTACAAGATGCCATTGACACAACTACAGCATTTTTCTCAATATGAAATATCTCTTTATCATATCACTTTTGTTCATGGCTTCCTGTGAACTTTTCAAAATCGGTTCAGGAAATACCGGCATCATCAATCCAACTCAGGAGAATGCAATTGGAGCGGTGTATTTATTCAAAGCAGAATTGGATAGCGGCAATCTCATTGGAGCTTCGGAATTGCTCATTCAAAAAAGTGGAAATCACATGATTGCCAAAGAGAGACATGCAGCTTTTCAGCAATTGGAGAGAGTTGCTCATACCATCAAAGGAAAAGACATTGCATATTTCTCGACAGACACTTTGAATCCAAATGCATATGACATACGCTGTTCATTCAATTATCTGAATACTATAACTTTCTCTCTCTTGAAATCGGACAAATCTTGGTTTATTTCGGAGATCAAAGAATGAATTATACATTTCCGGCAATCATGGGCATAGTGAATGTCACACCAGATTCATTTTCCGATGGTGGACTCTATTCCGAACATACATCAGCCATAGCACATGCTTGCAGATTGATTGAGCAAGGAGCAGACATCATTGATATCGGTGGAGAAAGCACAAGACCGGGCGCTGAGATTATTTCCATTGATGAAGAGATTAATCGTACGATTCCCGTCATTCAAGGTTTGCGTGAAATTCATCCTGAAATCACAATCTCCATTGATACCATAAAACCGGAAGTTGCTGAATCTGCCATCCAAGCAGGAGCACATATCATCAATGATATCTCAGGATTGGATAATGGACCCGAACTTGCGATCATTGCCGCCAAATATGATGTCCCACTCATCATCATGCATCGCAAAGGCATATCAGCCACCATGCAACAAAATCCCACTTATGATGATGTTGTTGAAGAAGTCAAGGTACATCTCATGGAACGATGCGCTTTGGCAAAAGAACATGGAGCCGAGAAACTCATCATTGATGTTGGCATTGGCTTTGGTAAAACAATTGATCATAATTGGGAATTACTCCGCTCACTTCAGGAGTTCCATGAAATCGGATATCCGATGCTTTTGGGTATTTCCAGAAAATCATTCATCGGAGCAAGTTTGGATATTTCGAATCCTGCAGAGCGTGATATTCCTACACTACTTTTGCATGCCTTATTGCTCAATAAACATTGCTCAATCATTCGCGTGCATGATGTGGCAATGGCACAAATGACTAGAACATTGTATTCACGATTGAACAATTGAGATTCATCATGATTGCTCTTTTCCTTTCCCCGACATGGCGTGGCTTTGGTATTTCCTTACTGACATTCATTGTGTATCTTTTCACGATGATGCCCGATCTCGGCTTCACTGATTCAGGTGAATTGGCCGCTGCTGCACATGTATTGGGAATAGCACATCCAACAGGATATCCACTCTATACAATCATCGCGCATGTGTGGTCACTCATTTCACCATTTTCAACAGTATATGATTTAAATCTACTTGCAGGTATTTTCACTGCATTGTCAGTAGGTATATTCTCACTGATTCTCAATGAAATCCTAGAAATATTTGAAGGTGATTCCACACATAAGGCAATCATTTCAACATGCATAGCACTGATGTTTGGTTTTGGTTCTACTGTATGGTCGCAAGGCACTGCACTTGAAGTGTATTCACTTCAATTATTCCTCATGATGCTGATCATCTTGTATTTTTTGAAAGCAATGAAGCAAGGAGGAATGTCATCCTATCTGCTAGTATGGTCATTTCTGATTGGATTATCATTCACGAATCATGGAACGACAATTCTACTTGCGCCAGCAATGATTCTAGGGTATTTCGCGAATTGGAAACAAGATCGATTCTCTTTTTCAAAGGATTCATTTCGTGGGGTTCTTCCTCTA
>JBIKKD010000030.1:0-11208 GCA_044360565.1 Kapaibacterium sp. (SeqCode) | reverse complement strand
AAAATATCGTCAATGCACCAAGAGTTTATCAAATACTCTATCAAACCTCAGTGAAGTCGGGTCCGGATAGTCCTGAAGCCAAAAAATTCTTTCAGTCATTTTCTTTGAAAGTCAAGCGATGAGCATTCCGAAGGATGCACGAATCTATGTGGCCGGTCATAGAGGATTGGTCGGAAATGCAATCATGAATGCATTGCATGAACAAGGTTATGTGCATCTTATCACGAGAACCAAGCAAGAATTGGATTTGACAAAGCAAGAGGATGTACTGCGTTTTTTTGAAGAAGAAAAACCTGAATTTGTCATTCTTGCTGCCGCTAAAGTTGGTGGTATTTTTGCAAATGCCACATATCCTGCTGAATTCATCCATGAGAATATTGCCATAGCAATGAATGTAATTCATGCATCGCATCTGCATGCAGTTAAAAAGCTGATTAATCTCGGTTCCTCTTGTATTTATCCGAAATTTGCAGAGCAACCAATTAAAGAAACTTCTCTTCTCACCGGAATTCTTGAACCAACGAATGAACCATATGCAATTGCAAAGATAGCGGCGATTAAACTCTGCTCTGCTTATCATAAGCAATATGGATCGAATTTCCTTTCTCTCATGCCGACCAATCTTTTTGGAAGTCAAGACAATTATCATCTTGAACATTCGCATGTAATTCCAGCCATCATTAGAAAATGTTTTCTTGCCAAGTATTTGAGTGAAGGAAGACTCGATTTGATCAAGAAGGATTTAATGATTGGTGCTCCCAAGAATTGGTCAATGGAACATGATGAAGACATCATTAAACATTTGGCATCGATTGGAATAATTGACAATACATTGACATTGTGGGGTACGGGCAAAGCTCGCAGAGAATTCTTGCATGCACGAGATTTGGCTGATGCCATTCTCTATTTTCTAGCGCATATTGATGCAAATGAACATGATGATTGCATCAATATCGGAACCGGTGAAGACAATACCATTTATGATATGGCACATGCTATTGCAAAGCTTGTTGGATATACAGGTAACATTGCATTTGATTCCACAAAACCTGATGGTACTCCAAGAAAAGTCATGGATATAAGTCGGGCACATGAACTCGGTTGGAAACATTCCATAGATGTACTTTCAGGATTGACTGAAATCATCGAAGAGTACCGAATGAAGGGTCCTCAATATGCTCGATAATAATAGGCGATTGATTGATCAATATATTCCACTATTCTTATTTGTGGTAGGACTTCTCATTTTTGTTCCATTCCTTGGTGCAGTGCATCTTTTTGATTGGGATGAAATCAACTTTGCCGAAGCAGCAAGAGAAATGGTTCTCACAGGCGAGTATTTGAGGGTGCATATTGACTATCAACCTTTTTGGGAAAAGCCACCTCTTTTTTTGTGGATGCAAGCATTGTCCATGAAAGTATTCGGCATAAATGAATTTGCCGCTAGATTCCCAAATGCCCTTTGTGGAGCATTGACATTACCTCTATTGTTCATGATAGGCAGATCATTGCATGATCGATTGATAGGACTTCTGTGGACACTGATGTATGTAGGTTCTTTTTTACCACATTTCTATTTTAAGTCCGGCATCATTGATCCTTGGTTCAATCTCTTCATCATGCTCGGAATAATATTTCCGATGCTTCCAAAATTCAAACACCGAGTAACCTTCTCTGCTATTGCCAGTGGCGTTTTCATAGGACTTGCAGTATTGACCAAAGGTCCAGTGGCTTATCTTCTTGCAATGATGACTTTTGGAATATTGCTCATTTTGGATGTGTATAAAAAAAGAGACATTCAATTGGGAAGTCGAATTCTTTGGCTTCTACAAATGTCCTTTGTCACTGCTTTGACTGCTTCTCTTTGGTTTGGAATTGAAATTCTGCGTAATGGTACATGGTTCATAGAAGAATTCATTCAATATCAAATCAGATTATTCTCCACCGGTGATGCAGGACATTCCGGCCCATTCTATTATCATGCTTTGATTCTCTTGATTGGATGTTTTCCTGCCTCTTTATTTGCGATTAAAGATCTTTTTAATCGAAAAGAAAAGCCAATGCATGATAGAGTGATGTTGATTCTGTTTTGGGTGACCTTGATTTTGTTCTCGATTGTCAAAACAAAAATTGTTCATTATTCCTCGCTTTGTTATCTACCATTGACCTATATCTCTGCATTGTCAATAAGAGATATTCTGAAAACACAAGAAATCTCCAAGAGACTCTTTTCTGCGCTTATTTTTGGGATTCTCCTCTGGACCATCCTACTCTTGATTGTACCGATTATCGGGCTGAATCTCCAAGCAATTCTCCCGAGCATACGGGATGAATTTGCAAAGCTGAATCTCGGAGCGCCTATTGTATGGCATGGTTATGAAGTTGGAATTGGCATTATGTATATGATCATTGCCGGTTTCGGAGTGTATGTTTTGTATTCTCAAAAGAGCTTTGAAAAAGGAATGATCATATTAGGAATTTCAACGATCTTTGCTCTTATGACATTTCTTCCAATCATAGCTCCAAAGATTGAAGGTTATACCCAAGGATCCCCGATTGCATTCTATGAATCAATGAAATCTCAGGATGTGTTAATTTATCCTACGGCATATAAGAGCTATGCTCATCTCTTCTATTCAGGAAAATTGCCACCAAAAGATTTTCCGAATTATAATAAGCCAACCGATGAAGATTTGATGAATGGCGCATCGAAAAAGCCCGTATTTTTTATGGCAAAAGTGAAAAGAGCCATGGAATTACGAAAAGATCCCAGACTTGAACCCATAAGTGAACATCATGGATTTACCGTATTTCGTGTGATTCCTTCTACAAAGAGACCATTACAATGAAACATTCCGTATCGTCATTATGTCGAGTGGCTGTCATTTCCCATGATGTGAAAGTGGCAAATATCACTGCCAATTTGGAAAGTCATAAGAGTGCCATCAGTCAAGCATTGCAGAATGGCGCACAATTCATTGTATTTCCAGAGCTCTCTCTTACCGGCTATACATGTTCTGATTTATTCTATCAGGATCACTTGCTTCATTCCGCTGAAATAGCACTTTGTGAATTGGCTGAGTGCATACCTTCTGGAATCATTGTGATTGTCGGTACTCCAATTCAATTCGAAGGAAAACTGTATAACTGTGCCGCAGTGCTCGAAGGCGGGAATGTACATGCTCTTGTTCCAAAAACCATCATTCCCAATCATCATGAATTCTATGAAGCCAGGTGGTTTGTTTCTGGAGATGAATTGCCCGAAGGAGCAATGATTGCTTTGGAAACCACAAATGGCAAAGTGATGGAATGTCCATTACAATCACGAATCATTTTCAAGAGCGGTAAACTTAGTTTCGGCATTGAATTATGTGAAGATTTATGGAGCATGATTCCTCCCAGTTCACTTTTGGCTCGTCATGGTGCTTTGCTGATAGCAAATTTATCAGCTAGCAATGCAATTGTAGGGAAAGAAGAATATCGTAGATCATTGGTGCTGATGCAATCTGCTTCAACTATTAGTGCATATTGTTATGCATCGGCCGGACCATCAGAGTCTTCGATGGATACTGTATTCTCCGGACATTGCATGATTGCTGAAAATGGAGTCATGCTTGCTGAAGATTCTTCACTTTCTTTCAACACCAAAATTGTGTATTCAGATATTGATATCGATGCAATGTTGTTTGAGAGAAGAACACTTTCGCGAACACAAGCAAATATCTCGGATATCTTTGATGTATATGAATTGCCTCCTCTTCATGAAAGTGCATTTCAAGAATTGAAAAGATATATTGATCCAATGCCATTCGTTCCTTCAAATGTGGAAACCGCTTCAAAACGATGTCAGGAAATCCTTAATATTCAAGCAATGGGTTTGGCGGGTAGACTCCGTAGAATTGGAATGAAATCCATGATTATTGGATTATCCGGAGGTTTGGACTCCACGCTTGCATTGATTGTGTGTTTAGAGACTTGTTCAATTCTCAATATTGATCCTTCGAATATCATTGCAATCACGATGCCTGGTCCGGGAACCACTGATTTGACTTTTGCCAATACGAAGCAGTTGGCAATTGAATGCGGAATTACATTGAGAGAAATACCAATTCATGAAGCCGTCTCATTGCATTTGAAAGATATAGGTCATCCTGAAGATGATCATTCAGTGATATATGAGAATGCACAGGCAAGGGAACGCACTCAAATTCTCATGGATTGTGCGCATCAACATGCAGGACTTGTCATTGGAACAGGTGATATGTCCGAACTCGCATTGGGATGGTGCACATATAATGGTGATCACATGTCCATGTATGGAGTCAATGCCGGTGTGCCAAAAACATTGGTAAAATCACTTGTTGGATATTATGCATCGATTTCCAAAGATCCCTTGCAAAGCATATTGAATTCCATTCTTGAAACACCGGTTTCTCCGGAATTATTACCACCAAAAGAAGGTGCAATCACGCAAAGAACGGAAGATATTCTCGGTCCATATGTATTACATGATTTCTTTTTATATCACATAATGCGATATGGTTCGGGTCCACGAAAAATCCTATTCTATGCACATCATGCATGGAAACATGAATATTCGATGGATGAGATTGCGCATCATCTACGAACTTTTTATACGAGATTTTTCTCGCAGCAATTTAAGAGATCAGCCATGCCTGATTCAGTGAAAGTTGGCTCGATTGCACTTTCACCTAGAGCAGATTGGCGCATGCCAAGTGATGCTTATGCTGATATCTGGATTGCTGAAATTGATTCTTTTTTGCAAGATTTCTAATGTCAAGCAATGCACCTGAATGTCGTGCAGGGTGTGGTGCATGTTGCATAGTCATTTCCATTGCCGGTCCGATTCCAGGTATGCCTAATGGGAAGCCGGCAGGAATGCGATGCGTGAATTTGACGGAAGATAATTTTTGTAAATTGTTTGGAATGCCTCAAAGGCCTGCTGTATGCTCTTCATTACAACCGATGAAGGATATGTGTGGCGAAAGCAATGAGGAAGCATATACACTTTTGTCGGTCATGGAAATCCTGACCGATCCACATATCTCTTAGAGGAGACAAATGATTACTATTATTCAGCCCGAACAGATTGAAGAAGTATGGAAATCCATGATAATGCTCGATGAGCAGGAATCCATGAGCATTGTTGATAAATTGGAAGAAGAACAACCAGCATTGCTTGAATATTTGATGACGCCACCGGAGGAATTCTCGGAACCTGAAGCAGAAAATCTTATGTATGCGGGGATTGTGGTTTGGAGGACTTTCGACAAATATGGTCCAAAGCTTCGCGTGATCACCGAGGATGAAATCTATGAAATCGAAGATGCAAATATCGAAGTCATGGAAAAACTTGAAGGGGAATCAGCAGGTGATGGTATCGCCATGATTGAAAGAATGCTTGATAGGTATCCTCAGCCCCATGTATTAGCATCAATAGCTGAGATACTTCTTGTGGAAGATGAAGAACTTGATCCTGAAGAGGATATTTCAGATCAAGCGCGTGGAACAATGATGCTCATTCTGAAAACATTTCTTGATGCCATGATCAAAGCTGAGATTCAATAATCAGCTTTGTTTTTTGGCTAGCAAATCCATGGTTCCTTTTACCTGAAACAGAGAGCGAGCAATGGTGGATTGTTCTTCCACCATTTTTTCATATCGCTTGCTCTCTTCCGTGATTTCGGCGAGATAGCGATTACGATCCGCTGGAATGATGGAATTCTTTTGAGTGATTGTGGTTCTGATTCCAATATGAAATGCTTGTTCTGATTGTTCAAGACCATTGAAACGACCAATCAATGCTGAATACAGTGCATTTACTCCTGCATCATTGAATTGCGAGGCAATTGTTCCATAAACCGGCATGGTTTCGGGTTGTGCATCCCAAGACTGGCGAGATCTTTGATATTGCTTGCGAACATCACGAAGTGCATCAAGCGAACCCCTTTTATCGAATTTATTGATGGCAATGAGATCTGCATAATCTATCATGTCAATTTTTTCGAGCTGGGAAGCCGCACCAAATTCAGGGGTCATCACATACATCGCAACATCAGCCACGGATGTGATTTCCGAGTCGCTTTGTCCTATCCCTGCAGTTTCAACAATAATCAAGTCAAATCCTGCAAGTCGCATAAGTTCAATTGCGGTTTTCACATTTGGATTAAGCGCTATGTTTGCTTGTCTTGTGGCAAATGATCGCATATAGACTCTATCATTGCTCACTGCATTCATGCGAATTCTATCTCCCAATAATGCTCCGCCTGTTTTACGCTTGGAAGGATCCACGGATAAAACTGCAAGATGAAGTTTGGGATTGTCTTCCAAAAAGCGCAAAATTAATTCATCTGTGAGAGAGGATTTTCCGGCTCCACCGGTTCCAGTTATGCCAAGTACAGGAATATGTTTATTGTTCGAAGCATTTTTTTCGGCAATCTGATCATTTGTGATTTCGCCCCTTTCAATCATCGTGATGCCTTGAGCCAGAGCTCTTGGATTCTTTGATGTAATTTCATTCCAAAGTGCATCACCAATATATGTATGTGGTGTTGCAGCATCCGACTTTTCCAGCAAATCATTGATCATGCCTTGAAGGCCGAGTGATCGACCATCATCGGGGGAATAGATACGATCAATGCCATATTGATGTAATTCTTGGATTTCCGTAGGAAGAATCGTTCCTCCACCACCAGCAAAAATCTTGATATGACCGGCATTTTTTTCACGAAGCAAATCATGCATGTATTTCAAGTATTCCACATGACCACCCTGATAACTAGTCATGGCAATTGCTTGGGCATCTTCTTGTATTGCACAATCGACTACTTCCATTGCTCCACGATTATGTCCCAAGTGAATCACTTCAGCTCCGGAACCCTGAATGATTCTGCGCATGATATTGATTGCCGCATCATGACCATCAAACAAAGAAGCGGCTGTAACAATACGCAATGTATTTTTTGACTGATATGGAGTATGTGGAAGTGACATTTTTTTCTCTCAGAATATTTCGTGCAAAATTACAAATTCTCACCCAAGAATTAGGTGCGCATACGGATGATATTCAATATGGCGATGATGGAGAATAGGATATTGGGAAACCAACCAACCAATATTGGATCCATGTCCATGGAAAATCCTATGTTCTGTCCGATTTTGGTGAATGCCAAGTATAAAAATGAAACGATCATGGCAGTTGCGATTTCAAGAGCAAGACCACTTTTTTTTCGAATTGCTGAAAATGGAATCGCAAACAGTATCACAATGATATTGGCAAAAGGGAATGCATATTGTCCATGATACTCAATCATCTGTCTGCGAACATTTTTACCGCCTCTTTCAAGTAATGCGATATATGCCTTTTGTTCATCGAAATTCAATTCTTCCGGTTTTTGCTGCAATCTAATGATGTCATCATGTCTTGTAGCCAATGTGATAGGAAGTGAATCGTGAGAAATGAACTTCATAGAGAATGATGAGTCTTCGGCGAGTATTCTTTCATGCGCATGTAATGCAATCCATTGATTACCTATGCTATCCCATTTGATTGATTCTGCATCTATGCGCCTTTTGATCCTTGGATGAATCTCTGATCCAAAATCTTCTATGATGATTCCTGCCCCTGTTTTTAATTGCCCATCATAATTATTCATGATCACATTTTTTGTGGTTGCATCTCTGAGATAGACATTATAAAGAGTGGATGTGGCTTCTTCTTTCTTCAATTGATTTCTTTCGATGGATATTTTTTTTGCATTGGAAGCTGGTACAATCCAACCATTGAAATAGAGATGTCCGCCGGTAATCAAGAGACTCACAATGAAGAGGGGAAACATCAATCTGTATAAACTCATGCCACCTGATTTCATGGCGGTGATTTCATTTAGATTAGACATCTTGCCTATTGAAAATAATGCTGCCATGAGCATTGCGATTGGGGTGAGGAGTTTGATAATTTCAGGCAAGAAATTCAGATAATAGAGAGCAATGGTTTCGATGGATATTTTTTGATCGATGAATTTGTCCAAAGTTTCCATCAAGTTTACGATCAAAAAAATAATGCAGAGTGCCAGCATGCTGAAGAAGAATGTCCCCAGGAATTGTCTGATGATATATCTATCCAAAAGTGTCATCATATCACATGATCCTTCGGAGCATGATCTAGATATTCACTCGTATTCAATAAGAAACCTTCACGGCAAGAAAGCATAGTGGTGAGCATGACGATTCCAGGATTCACATTCCTGCGAATATGTTCAATGGATTGCTCAATCATATGTAAAATGGCATGATAATCAGCATCAGGAAATGCTTGGGCGAACTTTCTGATTGATTCAATTTGATCTTTATTGATGATTCCTGAGTCTTCATTAGGAACATTCACCACATAATGACAATCTCTGATCCAAAGTGCGAGCATTCTTAGCAGCAATTCCAGCATCGTACGATCTTTGTCAGATGCGATGATTTCCAATTGCCGCATCAGATCCAATCTGTATTGTTTCCTTTTCAAGGCAATTCTAAGAAGATCCACAATGTCTTTTCTCATTGATTGCATATCTTCATTCATGTATGAAAGTGCCCTGCCATAACTTCCTTGAGCGAAAGCATCAATGAGTTGGGCTTCGGATTCCTCAAGAGCATGTTTTGAGCATAATGCATTTACAAGTTCTTGTGTGGGTAGTAAGTCACAGTACACTTGTTGACATCTCGATAAGACAGTTTGTGGCAATGCATCTTTCTTTGAGGTTGTCAGGATGAACGTGATATTGTCATGTGGTTCTTCAAGCGTTTTGAGGAATGCATTTGCTGATTCCATATTCATTCTTTCAGCTTGAGATATAATGAAGACTCTTCGCCCTTCTTGCATTGCGCTCATGCGAACATTTTTCTTTATTTCTCTGATTGATGCTAAACGGATGATTTGTGCATTTGGAATTTGAATGACATGATATGGATCCTCTGACTTCAGTTTCATTTCTGATGCATAGATGGAAAGCATGTCTTCGGATAATTGAAGTAGGGGAGAATCCTCATTCTTTGCATTTACTTTACCGGCGGGTAAGGCAGTGATCAGCATGATATTGGGGTGTTCCAAGCGATTTGCATCTTTGCAATTTTTGCATTGATTGCATGCATCAATGATATCATTTCCTTGATATTGCGGAGAGGTGCAATTGAGCAGTTTTGCGAATCCCAATGCCAATGCATCTTTCCCGATTCCTTCTTGACCATAAAAGCAATATGCATGTGCAATCGCTTTCTCCTTGAATGCTCTTGAGAGAATTGTTTTGACTCTATGTTGCGCTATGACGGAAGAAAACGACATAAAAACCGTAAAGAAAGAAATATGCCCTATTCAATGAATGAATAGGGCATACAAAATTCAGCAATTCAGATGAAATGTCTGTCAAGAAGTTGTACTTTCATCAGGATTTACGGCATTATCACTTGATGCAGCATTTTCAGTAGTGGTTTGCTCATTCTTTGGAGCATCCTGTGTTCTGGGCAAATCCTTTGCAAACTTTTCCAATTTTGAAATGATGGTGAGAGGAGGCAATTCTTCTCCGCGAATGATAATGTCCAATTCCTGGCCATCTATGGTTTCTCGTTCAAGAAGAACTTTAGACACTCTATGAAGCAAATCAATATTCTCTCTGAGTAATTGTTCGGCTTTATCACTTGAACGAACAAGGATGGATTTCACTTCTTGATCCACCAATTGAGCGGTTTGTTCGCTGACATTACTCTTTTGGGCAATTTCTCTTCCAAGAAAGACTTCATCTTGCTTATTTGCAACCATCACAGGTCCAACTGCATCACTCATGCCCCATTCACAGACCATTTTACGAGCCAAACCGGTGGCTCTTTCAAGATCATTTCCGGCTCCGGTGGTCAATTGATTGAATACAACTTTCTCTGCAGCTCTGCCTGCGAGTAGAGTCACGATTCTAGTTTCGAGATAATCCCGAGAATAGGAATGCATTTCTTCTGATGGAAGATAAGAAGTAACTCCCAAAGCTCTGCCTCTTGGAATGATTGTCACTTTGTGCACAGGATCACTCAATTTCAAAAGTTTACCAGCGAGTGCATGACCAACTTCATGATAAGCAGTTACTTCTTTTTCTTTATCTGATATCACCATGCTTTTGCGTTCAACACCCATGATGATTTTGTCTTTCGCACTTTCAAAATCTTCCATTGAGACAGAAGTTTTGTTTTTTCTAGCAGCAAATAGGGCTGCTTCATTGACGAGATTTGCAAGATCGGCACCGGACATTCCCGGAGTACCTTTGGCAATGATTTCAGGATTCACATCTGAATGCGTGGGTACTTTTTTCATGTGAATTTTGAGAATTTCTTCACGACCTTTCACATCAGGTCTATCAACAACGACTTGTCTGTCAAATCTACCTGGTCTTAGAAGCGCAGCATCCAATACATCCGGACGATTTGTAGCAGCTATGATGATGATTCCGCTATTTTGCTCGAAACCATCCATTTCAACAAGTAATTGATTGAGCGTTTGCTCTCTTTCATCATGTCCACCGCCAAGCCCGGCTCCGCGTTGTCTTCCTACTGCATCAATTTCATCAATGAATACAAGGCATGGTGCACTTTTCTTGGCTTGATCAAAAAGATCTCTCACACGACTTGCACCAACACCAACGAACATTTCAACGAAATCAGCTCCGGAAATGGAGAAGAAAGGTACATTCGCTTCGCCTGAAACTGCTCTTGCAAGAAGAGTTTTTCCGGTACCCGGAGGGCCGAGCAAAAGAACGCCTCTTGGAATTTTTCCACCAAGTATTTGAAATTTGCTAGGATCTTTTAAAAATTCAACAACTTCTTGAAGTTCATATTTTGCTTCATCACATCCTGCAACATCAGTGAACATCACGCGATTCGCTTGATTTTCATTGAGCATTTTCACTCTAGCTTTACCAAAAGAGAAAATGCCTTTTGGTCCACCACCGCCCTGCATGCGTCGCATGACAAACATATACACGATGATCAAAGCAACCCATGGGAGGAAGGATATCAACATGCCCCACCAAGGACTATCGCCTTCTTTGTATACCCAATAAATTCCTCGATCGGACCAATCTTTTTCCATCGCGCTATCAAGGAATCCAAGTTCTGTTTTGAAGTGTTGGATATACACAATTTTGCCTGCTTCACCGG
>JBIKKD010000191.1:0-3555 GCA_044360565.1 Kapaibacterium sp. (SeqCode) | reverse complement strand
ACGAGAGTAATCATCACTTCGCCGACTTCAATTCTTTTTGCTTCTTTCCATGACATTGCTGCAAAGCCGGTTGATGTATAGAAGCCGGGAGCATAGGCGCGAGTATTTGGCATACCTTGAATGATATACATGCCTGGCTCAATGTTTGAGAACAAAGCATTGCCATTTGAATCAGTTTCAATGGTGATTGCCATTCCTTTTTTCGGTTCTTTGTCTTTTTGTACAGGAATCAATGTCACACGACCCTTAATTCCAATACCATTTGTATCTTTCAATGCAACTGCAAGACCATTATTAAAGACTGCTTTCTTGAGCAATGTGAAATTGATCACCATTACATCATTTACAGTAAAACGAAGAGCATCATTCGCATTGAGCTTGCCATCATAATAGACATGTGTATGTGTCTTTGCCAATGCTTCATTTGGAGTTGCCATCGCGATATATGTCATTCCTGCAGGAACTTCAATGCGATAATTACCTTGTGCATTTGTTTTGACTGCGAATCTCATTCCGCTGTCCTTGCTTCCACCATTTCTTTCAATGATCATGAATGAAACCATTGAATTGGGAACAGGATTGCCTTCACTGTCTTTTACCATGCCTTCAATTACTTTCATTTCAGGTTTGGCTTTCAAAGTAACTTTTGCAGGAATCTCAGTGATTTTATCGCATTCAGCAATTACTACTTTGGCATCGCCCAATTCAACTACATTTTCAAACCATTCAGAAACAAAACCTTCGCCTTCGAATCTGATTTTGTAAGAACCAGCACGAACGAATAACATCCATTGTCCATTCTTTACTGTTGTTTCATAAGAAGAAGGACCCAAATTATCTTTCTCAAGTCTGATGAACTTTACTTTACCATTCAAGATTGGATTACCATTGTCATCCTTGAGCATTCCAACAAATTTTGAGCATGGAGGAGCTGGCACATTATCGCAATTTTCTTTGACTGTAATTGTCCAAGATTGATAGGTGACAATAGTATCATTGCCTTTGATGAACAAGGCCTTGATTTTTACACGCTGTGAACCAACTTTTGTTGGAGTCCATGTCAAGCGACCTGATTTTTCATCAATTGAAATGCCATCGATTTGCTCGAATAAAGACCATATTACAGTTCCGCCATCAGCCGGAACTCTTGCAACTGCTTCATATACATACAACTTATTTATGCATGCAATTTCTCTTGGTTTCGAGATGATTTCGAAGTTTTTCTTTTCTGTCCCAACGATGATTTTGAATGTCTTTGCTGCTTGTGATCTTGGGGCTTCGAGCATCCAAGATGTTACAATTATTTCATAAGTACCGGGAACAGGATTCGCCCATTCAATTTTACCATTGACAGAGATAGTCATTCCGGCAGGTGCTTTTTCAAGCTTATATGCGAAACCGCCTTTATAACTTCCAGGGTATTGAAGTTTGACTTGATAATAGTAAGATTTCCCTTCGGGAATGTTCTGAATCAATGGATCGATGATGATACCAAAAGTATTAGGTTCCTCTCCGCGAATCGTGATCGAAATCTTTTCCGATGGATCGCTTTGAGCGCCTTTGGATCTTGTCACGACATAAAACTTATGCGTGCCAGCAGGAAGATCCTTTACAGTGGCAGAAGTTTGCCATGTTTCGATGATTGCTTTGAAATCGGTTGGTACATTGCCTACTATTGATGCCATATAGACAACATATTGCAATGTGGTGTCATCGGATGGGGCAATCCAGGATAGTTTAGCCGTGCCGGGGGCGATACCATTTCCTTCGAGAATGACTTTGAATTCTTTTGGCTTGCCAGGTGCATTAGCCAAAACGAGCGAAGTCATGGAAAGAAAAAGCATCAGCATGCTCAATAATGAGCGTGAGAATCGTAATGCTTGGACCATGATGGACCTCAAAATATAATTGTATAAAAGTGCTTAAAACGAAATTTTCATGATTGATCTTCCGCTCGTATTAGATCGGAATTTTTTATCAAAAGATTCTATTTCAATGGAATTCAATGAAAAACCTGATTCAATGAAAACTGTGATGATAGGTTTTGCATTTGTCATGCGAGTTCTAATTGCATAGACATAAGAATCTGCATGATTGTAACCGCCCGAATCATCAAGTAAGTCAAATTCTTTCTCCGATCTGTTCATTTTGAATCCACCGGCAGTATCTTTCTTCTTAGAGAAGATATAGGTCTTCAATCTGAATTTCTTCAACATTGCAGCTGTTCTTTCTCTTGGTCCTGGAGGATTGTCAAAGATTGGCACCTTTATGGTGTCAAATTCACATGCAAGAGATATCGGCAAAACCTCTTCGAAACGGGAAGAATCGCTAATATCAGTTACAATGCTATATTTCATAGCCAGTTTCAGTGAGAATCTATCTGTCGTGTCCACATGTATTTTCTCAAGATCGTATGATCTAAATGAAAATCTACTTTCTTCGGGGGGGTCATTAGGAATGAATCTCATGGACCTTCCCCCGCCATCTATTGAGGTGCGCATGGAAGACATTGCAACCGGCTTGGTTTGAATTGGTACTTCTCTCACATCTTGATCAAGATCTATTGGAGATTTACACCCAATCAACCCAGAAAGAAGGATGGAAGTCAATATGACAAGATGCTTGATATGATTTTTATAATTGTTCATGTGCATCATAAGATTATGGAAATTCCATAGAGTAAGTCAAGTTTTTGAGAATTAAATGCATTTCCTTGGAATTGGAATTGCATATAGGATTGCTCAAGACCCAATTGCAGAGAAATATGATTGCTGATTGGATATGCAATACCCAAGCCCAATCTTCCTAGAACACCGATTTCTGTTCCACCTGCCACAGCTTGAGCATAGAATCTGGAATTACCAAGATTTTCAAATGCTGAAGTTCTGCCTTGCAAGAATAAACCACCCGTCAGCATTGGTGAATATTGATTGAAGACAAATGGTCTATCATCTTTTATCCCATTATAATTCAATACAAATGGCTCTCTACCAGCTTCCAATCCGACTGAAAAGTGTTCTCCCAAAGACCAAGCAAAAGTGACCCTTGAATTGTCAAGAATGCCCATCTGTTTGCGAATACCAGAATACTCAGGAGATTGTAATGAAGACATGCCTCGGAATTGCATCCAAAATTGTGGGTACTTAACTGGCTCAATATTTGAAACAGTAGAATTTGGAGATGCAATCTGATTTGAAGATTGCTTGTCTATTGCATTTGATTGTTCAGTCTGCTTAGAGTTTTCTTGCATTAGAGTATTCGTTTCAGACAAAACCTCTTTTGTAATATTTTTACTTGCAAGTGATTCTGAACCATTTTGATTTGTTGCATCTTGTGCATTAGCGCTCTGATTTACTGAAATGGGTGGCAATGTGATCATTGGAGTGACGCTTGCCATATTTCTCATGCGATCCTTATACACTATTCTTACCGGTGCTGATTGTTGCAATACAATATTTGGAACCGACGGTGAAACCCCACTTGAAATGAGTGGTGAAAAATCTCCAATTGGTACTTGATTTTGCATTAACTGCACAACTTCATTCTTTTCATTGG
>JBIKKD010000189.1:0-3565 GCA_044360565.1 Kapaibacterium sp. (SeqCode) | reverse complement strand
AATGAATTTCCATGGGAACAGTTGGACTTGGTTCCAATGTTTTCATCGCTTTCCTAATTAGATTTTTTCACTTTTTATAGTTATTTACAATGTCTGTAGAAACATCCAATATTCCACAAAAGAATGAGCAGGGTTCTTTCAGTGAAGTCCCCGGTTCATATTGTGTTCGTGATATTTCTCTCGCGGAAGAGGGAAGAAAATTGATTGATTGGGCTGAAGCAAATATGCCCGTCATGATGCATTTTCGTAAAGAATTTGAAAAGACCAAACCATTTGCAGGTTATCGCCTTGCAGGTTGTCTTCATGTTACCAAAGAAACAGCTGTTTTGATTGAGACATTCAAAGCCGCGGGTGCTGAAGTGTATTGGTCAGGATGCAATCCTTTGTCAACAAATGATGCGGTTGCAGCGGCACTCGCAGCAGCCGGAATTTCAATCTATGCATGGCATGGAAATCATGAAGATTTTTACTGGTGCATTGATCGCACGCTCGACAATAGACCACATCTCACATTGGATGATGGTTGTGATTTGATCAATACCGTTCATGAAAAAATGATTGAGTATGCAAAGAATGATGTGATCGGTGGTACTGAAGAAACCACCACCGGTGTACATCGTTTGCGCGCTCGTTCTGCTGATGGCAAATTGTATTATCCTGTGTTCGCTGTAAATGATGCAGAAACAAAATGGGATTTTGACAATGTATATGGTACCGGTCAGTCCACTCTTGATGGTATCCTTCGCGCAACAAGCGTGATGCTTGCAGGCAAGAATTTTGTTGTTGCTGGTCATGGGCATTGCGGAGCAGGAGTTGCGAAAAGAGCATCCGGAATGGGCTCCAATGTAATCATCACAGAAGTGAAAGCAACAGCCGCGATCAAAGGCGTGCTAGAAGGATATGAAGTGAGAACTATGGATGAAGCTGCGAAAATCGGTGATATCTTCTGTACTGCAACAGGCATGAAAGATATCATTCGCAAGCAACATTTTGAGTCAATGAGAGATGGCGCAATTGTTTGTAATACCGGCCATTATGACTGCGAAATCAATATCGGTGAATTGGAAGCAATTTCAGTGAAGAAGCGCACAATTCGTCAGAATTGCGAAGAATATACATTGAAGAATGGTCACAGAATTTATGTTCTTGCAGAGGGAAGACTTGTAAATTTGGCAGCAGCCGAAGGTCATCCATCAGAAGTCATGGACATGTCATTCGCCAATCAATTCCTTTGTCATGTGAAATTGGTTGAATCACATCGTGCAGGTCAGAAATTGCCGGTCGAAGTGATTGATATTCCTGTGGAACAAGATGAATATATCGCGGAATTGAAATTGAAGACCATGGGTCTTTCAGTTGACATACTCACACAAGAGCAAATCGACTATGCAACCAATTATCAAGAAGGGACCTGATTCTCTTTATGATTGAGAACTTTGAAAAGGAATGCATTACTCATGCATTCCTTTTTTTATTTTCTGGGCAAACTCAAGGATGGCTTCTGCATTTGCCCGATGATTCACTTCCTGCATTTGTAGTTTATGAATCGTTGATTGATCTCTTTTTGAAACGCCGAAAGCATAAGTATCATCATAGTATCGCAATGCAATCTCAAAACATGTATGCAGATCACCCGCTTTAATTGCCTCCAATGCTTTACCTGCTTGCAAGCCGCCCAATCGTTTCCCAATACGAATAACTGCAACTTCTATCAAAGAAAAGTCTTGATCCACATATTGCTCCACAAGCCAATTCAATCGAGCTTCGCGAGGAATGTCAAGGAAAATGATAGGACTTGACCGAATGATGCCATGCAATGTTTGTGGGACAATGTTCTTTCCGATTTTTCTGCTTTCATCTTCAATCCATAAGTGATCGATTGATTCACTCGGATATGACATTGCCAGTCGATTCTCGAAATACTCCTGCGATGTCTGCTCCGGACATCCTATGGAACCAAAAGATGAACCTCTATGATATGCAATTCCTTCCAAATCAATAATTGTCTCATGCATTGATTGAAGCTCATGCAATATTTCGGTTTTACCTGAACCAGTAAATCCACCAATGACAAAAGCCGAAAGGGGTCGCTCAAATGTTGAAAGTACATGATTCCTGTATGCTTTATATCCACCTTCCAATATTAGCGCTTGAAAACCATAAAAATTCATGAGCCATGCCATTGCCTCACTACGCATTCCACCACGCCAACAATGTATAAGTATGGTTGAATCCTTCTGTATGCCATGGGATTGTGCCTTGAGAATATATTCATTGAGTTTTGGACCGAAAAATCGGAAACCCAATTCAATCGCCGATTCTTTGGAAACTTGTTTATACATGGTTCCGATTTCAGCTCGCTCGGAATCAGTGAATATTGGTAAACTCAAAGCACCGGGAATATGTGCATGTGCATATTCGGATTCACTTCTGACATCAAAGACAGTATGTGTTTTTGACAAATCCAGAAATTCATACAGTGAAATTCGGGTGTTTTTTGACGGTTTCATGCCGAAAACTACAGTTTTTATCCTATTTGAAAACACAGCTTCACGAAATAACTTTATCCAATTATTAAATTCCTTTTGTGTGAATTCGGAAAAGTCTCTATCTTTGCATTCTGTTTTTACAGCGCGGTCCCATCGACTAATGGTTAGGTCACCACCCTTTCAAGGTGGCAGTACGGGTTCGAATCCCGTTGGGATCACATCAAGGCATCGTTTTACGATGCCTTTTTTTTGTTCATTCCATTCCTTGGCACTTCTATTGCTTGGAAAACTTGTACTCAGAATATACTTGGAGCAGCATTTGAAACAGGGAAGAGAGCGATTCGGACTTATTATATCCATCAGCACATTCGTATTGATGATACTTATTGTTAGTCTTTTCGGTTGTAGATCTTCGGAGCCAATGTCCGAACCCGGAGAACTGTCTCCGGCCGGACAAAAACTTGCAGAAAGATCTGCATTTTTAAGAGAACATTCATTTCTTCTTACATCTCCTTTTGCTCCTCTCATCGATCCTCTACTTGATGCGGGCATGGATACTTTATCATTATTGACTTTCCTGAAAGATCCAAAATTAAAATTCGAAGAAAGTTTGGTGAAAATCAATGTCACCGGTTATCGTAAAAAAGTGGATTATTCCCATAATTATGCACCAAAAGCGATAGCTTCCTCCATTGCATTTCACAAAGAGCATGTGGCAATTTTGAAAGATGCTGAAAAAAAATATGGTGTGCCTTCTGAAGTAATCACTTCTATTTTATGGGTTGAAACCAAGTTCGGATCTTATACTGGTAAATATTATGTTCCGAGCGTCTTTTTTACGATCGCACTTGCTGCAGAACCTGAGAATATTGAAAAGAACAAGCAAGCATTGAGAGCAGAGAATCCTCCTCCTGATCCATCTGAACTGGATTCATTGGATAAACGCATCATAGCCAGAGCACAGAAAAAAGCCAAATGGGCATTTGGAGAGATTTTGGCTTTGGATACTATCAGAAGGCTATATCATAAAGATTATACAACGCTCTATGGTTCAACAGCAGGAGCATTTGGTTGGA
>JBIKKD010000190.1:0-3565 GCA_044360565.1 Kapaibacterium sp. (SeqCode) | reverse complement strand
AAGGGTCGTAAAAACGACCCGTAAATTTACTTCTTAGGTTGAGCTGAAGTTATAATCACATCTGTGAATTTTTTGAATCGTTCTACATCAGAACCATTTAACTTTGCTCTCTTTAAAAAATTCAATAGATTTTGTGCTTGTTGAACTTTGAACTCTAGGGTAACAACATCATTTGCTTGTTTTTTGTCATTATTTGCCTTTACAATAGGTGGAACAAGAATCATTCTTAATTCCATTAATGCATCTACTTCAGAACCCATCAATTGGATACTTTCCAATAATTGCAGCGAAAAAGCAATTTCAGATAATGGCAAACTTGGTTTGATAGTTTGTACTTGTTGCTGTTGTTGAGCAAACATACCAGTAGTAAGAATCATCATTGTCAAGATGAACGAAAACATACGTTTCATGAAAAACCTTTATTAAAGTGATGTGTTTAATGTCAATCTATGAATGGAGCCGGCTGTGCCAATTGCTGTTACTCCATAGTCAATTTGTACATAAGCTGTTCTGATACCAACTCCGGCGGCAAAACCGGAAAATCTTCTTTGTCCTTGAATGCTGGTAGCATTTCTTACATAATTATCATATCCAATACGCAAATCTAATACTTTGCTGAGAATGAACTCGCCACCAATGCTGAAATTGCCAACTCTGTCAAAGAATGCATCTGCATCATCTGCCAAGTGATGCAATGAGAAGTTGAGTAATAGAGGTAATCCTCTCAATCTGTGATTGATTCCCAATCGAACATCTATAGGCATTTGATCTGTAATGCCTTCAAAAGTTGAAAGCTGAGTTCCAATATTCAATAAAGAAAATCCGATATTGGTTCGTGAAGCAGGTAATCTATATAATACTCCTGCATCAAGTGCAAGAGCAGAAGATGCTAAATCGTCCAATGTAATATACATGAATTTAGCAGATATGCCATAGCTCAATGTTGAGTCTAATTCATTTGAATATGTCCCCATAAGTCCAACATTATTCGATGAAAATGAACCTGTAACCGTACCGAATTCATCTGTTCTATCGAATGAACCATATGTAGTATAGACTGCGCCTATTGACATGCGTTCAGTTGAGTTTTTCTCAAATGGCAATGTATATGTTGCCATACCGGAACTAATATCCAGTACATGTTTCATGAATGTGGCGGAAACAGTTGATGAATCAATGGTTGCAAGTGTACCTGGGTTAAAAAACACTGCAGTTTGATCCTTTGTCATGCTCGTAAATGCTCCACCTAAACCTGCTGATCTTGCGCTGATGCCCAATTGAATGAAATCAAAAGGTGATTGGGCATACATTCTTGAAAAAAAGGAAGAAAGTAGTAAACACAAAGTAAATGCTGAAAGTAATTTCATGTAGTTATCTCCTCTTTCGTGCTATTATCGTGATTAGCATTCCATATTTCCAAAAAACTCTTTGGGGGCCTAATTGGTTTACCGCTTGTAATATTCATGAATGGATGAATAGTGTGACCTATTGTTAAAAGTTTACTGTCTTTGGATATCTCATAAGAGATATTCAGCAATATTCCTCTTTCCATTTTGCATGTGGCTTTTATGGATATAAGATCATCATATTCAGCCGGAGCTTTGTATTCAATATGTGCTTCAATCACGGGTAATTGAAAACCTTGTTGCTCCAAGACTGCATATGGCATGCCTAAAGAACGAAGTAATTCGGTACGACCTATCTCAAAGTAAGTTAGATAGTTTCCATTGTATACAATACCCATTTTATCGGTATCTGCATATCGAACACGAATGGTTGTACTATGTGAATGTTCAATCATGATCTAGAATCACTTTTGTACAATGAGTTCAATGACTCTTTGCAAATCATCGAATGAGAAAAATGCGATTTCAATTTTACCTGTTTCATGTTCTTTGAGTTGGATTGCAACCTGGGTTGTAAAATGTTCTCGCAAGCTATCTTCTAGTGCAAGTAAGTCACTGTTCAAAGATTGTGTCTGTTTAGGAATGGACTTGATTTTCTTTGAAGATTTCTTGGTACTACGCTTTGACCCTCCCATTAATTCACGAATGATCTGCTCTGTTTCTCGAACAGATAAATCTTCATTCATGATTCTCTCTACAAGCATGTTCTGATTATCAGTAGATGTAAGAGAAAGAAGTGCTCTTGCATGACCATTTGAAATCTCACGCATTGCGAGTTTTTGTTGAATCTCAATGGGCAACTTGAGAAGTCTCAAGAAATTGGAAATGGTTGCTCGATCCTTACCTACTTTTTGCGCGACTTCTTCCTGAGTTAGTTCGCATTTCTCCATCAAGAGAGCATATCCCATTGCAACTTCTATATCATTGAGATTTTCTCTTTGTACATTCTCTATGATTGCAAGTTCAATCATTGTTTGATCTGAGTCAATATCCAAGATCATTGCAGGAATCTTCTCAAGACCTGCTTCAATGGATGCCCTGATTCTTCTTTCACCTGCAATGAGTTCATAAGCATTGCCGGATCTTCTGACTGCAATAGGCTGAATGACTCCATGAATTTTAATGGAATCAACCAAATCTTTCAAGGCCTCAGGATCAAAAATAACTCTTGGTTGAAAGGGATTTGTTTTGATTTTGGTGATTTCGATTTCAATGGCACTTTGAGTATTCCCACTTTCTTGAATCGAAGTTTCCTTGGATGGATTGTTCTGAATGAGTGCACCAAGGCCTTTGCCAAGTCCGGTTTGAGATTTCATTATTGCTTGTCACTTTGTTTATGAGCATTATTCTCAATGATTTCCATGGCTAAATCAAGATAATTTCTTGCACCGGTACTCAAGGCATCATAAAGTACTATTGGTTTTCCATGGCTTGGAGACTCAGATAATCGAACATTTCTTTGAATCACTGTCTTCATTACTTTGTCTTCAAAGTGCTTGCGTACTTCATGTTCCACTTGCTGAGATAATCTCAGGCGTCCATCAAACATCGTAAGTAATACGCCTTCAATATCAAGTTTTGGATTGAGATGCTTTCTAACTATGGATATAGTATTTAACAATTGTCCTAAACCCTCAAGTGCATAATATTCACATTGCACAGGTATAAGAACGGAATTCGCAGCTGTCAAACCATTCAAGGTTAAGATACCCAATGATGGAGGACAGTCAATGATCATATATTCATAGCTATCTTGAATTGAAGACAATGCTTGTTTCAAAACATATTCCCGATCTTGTAGATTGATCATTTCAATCTCTGCACCTACAAGATTGATATGCGAAGGTAATACTGTCAGATACGGCATCATCGTTGGAACGATGGCATCATGTATATCTGCTTTTCCAATCAATACTTCATAGACAGTATGATCCAAGCTCTTTGTATCGATACCAAGTCCATTCGATGCATTTGCTTGTGGATCGATATCAATCAATAATGTCTTTTTCTCAGCAGCAGCCAAAGATGCGGCAATATTGACAGCGGAGGTGGTCTTCCCAACTCCGCCTTTTTGATTTGCTATTGCGATTATTTTCGCCATTGTACTTGTATTATTCTTGTGGTGGAGTCAATTGTTTATGCGCTCCATCACAAAATGG
>JBIKKD010000029.1:0-11292 GCA_044360565.1 Kapaibacterium sp. (SeqCode) | reverse complement strand
GCGAAGTTGCATCATTGACACCAACCGGGTCAAGTGAGCGTAATTCCGCCATTTCATTGGCTCTATAAATTCCGCCCTTGAATTTACCACCCTTCATTTCTGTGAGGGCGCCGCCTGTTTGTTGCTCTCCGCCTCCACATCCTGCAAAAATGACAATGAATGCCATCATGAAGATGGATTGCATAATTATACGCTTCAAACTCATAGAATACACCAAAGAAGTTGAATCAATAGCTTTGAACTGTGCAAAACTACTGTTTGGGTCTTGTTTTCAGATGAATGGTGGAAAAAAAAACGACATATATCACTATTGACATATGTCGTTCAAATCTACTTTCCAACAATTTAGGATTCGCTTGAATCACCTTTTTTTACATAATCGGTGAGATAGAATCCGGTACCATTGAATACAAGGCCTGATCCACCGCTGATTTTTCGGAAAACTTCACCCGTGGATTTTTCTTCTTGATCGCATTGATCTACAGGGCAAAGCGTGAGTGCATCGGAGGAAATTGATTGCAATACTTCAAAGTTTTTTCCGCATTTACGGCATTGATATTCATAAATTGGCATAAATCACCTTTATTTTGTCGAAAACCGGGTGCTGAAACGAATCTAAAAGCACTTTATTGACTGACTCATGGAAGAAGAACATTTTACACTCAAAGTTATTGGTTTTTTTCATGGAAATACCACATCCAAGCATCGAGCGCCAAGACAGCCGGATGCAACACTTGGAATTGATGGTACCATTGAATTGATGAAAGGCCAAGATTTTGAACAGGCATTACAGGATCTTGAGACCTTTTCACATATCTGGTTAATCTATGGATTTCATTCCGCAAAGGGTTGGAAACCGATGGTCTTGCCTCCGCGAGGAGACAAAAAAAGGGGCGTATTTGCCACCCGTTCGCCATATAGACCCAATCCGATTGGTATTTCCGTGGTCAAATTGTTGAAAATTTCAGGATTGAAGATTCATGTCCAAGGAACTGACCTTCTTGATGGCACTCCGATTTATGATATCAAGCCATATATTCCATATGCAGACAGCATATCTGATGCAAATGTCGGATGGATTGACACATTGAATCATAATGAAACTAAGATTATACTTTCTGAAGAAATGCAATTATTGATGAATGATTCTGAGTCAGCGCATATCATCATGCATGCAAAGCAGATTCTGCGTGATTCTCCATATCCTCATCCGTATCGCAGAATAAAACAAGTGAATGAGAATGTTTATGAAGTTGCAATCAAAGAGTGGAGAATTCAATATAGAATATTGCAGGAAGGGAATGTAATCTTGGATTCAATGTTTCAGGCGGGTTCTATAAAATAGGTTTGCATAATGCCTTTTCCTTTCACATGTATTGGTTCCCTTTTGACAATCATGAAAGGCACTTGTTGCTCTGTCACCAAATCAGTTTGCTGTCTTGCAATTTCGATGAATTCCATGCTTGCATGCACATGGCCGGGTTCGGAATATGTTTCCATCCTGCTTGCTGTATTAACGGCATCACCCCATAAATCATAGGAATATTTGTTTTCTCCGATGATTCCGCCGACAACATTTCCACAATGGAGTCCAACTCTGAAACGCATGATTTTTTTCTCACCGGCAATCGTGATTTCCCTTCTGATCTTCATCATTTCAAGTGCGGCATAAATTGTTTTGAGCGCATGATGCTCAACCTTCACATGTGCCCCGCATACGGCCATATATGCATCGCCGATGGTTTTGATTTTTTCCAAACCAAATCGATTCGATATCTCATCGAATTCCGTAAAAATAGAATCCATCAGATCAAGTAACTCTTCGGGTTCGAGTCCTTCCGATATCTCGGTAAAACTTGCAATATCAAGGAACAGTACACAAACGCCCGTGAATTTATCAAGCACCTTCTTTTCACCTTGGAGTAGTCGCGCTATAACTGCAGGAGGAAGGATATTTTCCAAAATTGCTGATCGCTCAGCGGCAA
This sequence comes from Kapaibacterium sp. (SeqCode), assembly GCA_044360565.1. Classification (GTDB taxonomy): domain Bacteria; phylum Bacteroidota; class Ignavibacteria; order Kapaibacteriales; family UBA961; genus UBA961. Next base: position 9,307 of record JBIKKD010000029.1, on the reverse strand, counting down.
CAATGCGTTCTTCTTCGAATTCCTTTTCCTGCAAAAGCTTCACTCTTTCGGTTTCAAGTTCTTGCACTTGTTTTTTGACATCGGCATTGAACAAAGCTTTTTCGATGGCAACATGTGATTTGAAATGATCCAAACTTTTCTTGTATTCTCCGGCATATTCCCAAAGAGAACTCAAATCTTTGTGAATATACATGAGTTTTTCTTTCATCTCATGTTCTGTTGCGATATCCAGCGCTTTGTATAGATATGACTTGGCTTTTTCATTATCAAGAAATACGCAATCAGGTTCACTATAGATGATTCCCAGATTATTATAATTCTGAATCAAGAGTGAGATATGATGCATTTCTTCGGCGAGAGCCAGACTTTGCTCGGAATATTCCAATGCCTTTTCGAATTCACTGAGTTGCATATACATATGTGCAAGATTGGCAAGCAGAGCCGCGAGTGGTCTTTTTTCATCCAATTCTCTGAAGATGCCGATGGATTGCAAGATGAAAGCAAGACCTTGTTCATTATTCCCAAGATTACTATGAGAGATCCCAAGATTACAAAGTATGGTGCCAATCAATTTTTTGTCATTGCTTTTCTCGGCAATGGACAATGCAGTTTCTTGATATTCCAATGCTGAGCCAAATTCCAGGATGGAGCTATAGGCATTACCGATATGCATATAACTCAGTGCGGTTTCTCTCTCATTTTCATTCTCTTCTGAGATTCCCAATGCTTTAAGATGATAATCAATGGCTTTGGTATAATCGCTATTCGAAGCATAAGAAGCGCCGAGTTTATTGCACAATTCGGCTGTTTCTTTCATCATCCCTTTTTTTTCATAGATGCTTCCACTTTTGCGAATGTATTCAATGGATTGTCTATACAAAGCGAGTTCGTGGCTCAATGATCCTAGAAGTGCATATATCTCAGCAATGAGCATTTGCTCTTCTGTTGTGAGAGCAAGCTCCAGCGCCTTTTGAGCTTCTGCATATGAATCTTCGAAAGAAGCCTCACTTTGGAGTTGCAATGCTCTTTCGAACAATGCACGAGCAGATTTCTCGGCATCATTTTCAGTTCCGAGCATCTGTTGCATATCTTCCATGTGAGTCATGAGGAATAGTGGATGTTCAAAAAAAGATTATGGTCTTGTACCCAGGCGAATATTCGCATTCAGACCATGCTCATGAATTTTGAGCAAGAGGTCATTCACCCTTTGAAGAGTGGTGTCTATGGATTTGGAAGTCGTTTTGTCATACAGCAATTTATTGATGAAACTTCCATTTGTCTTGATGTCTTTCATCATGTCCTTGGTCTCAACCGTGAGATCGGTTACTCCTGCCAAAGCAGTATCCGTCTTGGCCATGAGTCTTTGTCCACTTCCCGCGAGTGAATCCAACTTTGTGAGGATTGATCGAAGTTTTGGTTCATTATTGTTCACGGCCGATTTTGCATCTTTTGCCAATGCACCAAGATCCTTTATCAGATTTCGCATATTCTCTTTATTATCACCCATGAGGGCATTTAGGGTGATCATCAATTCATCTGCATTTTTGATGGTATTGCGTAATTGTTTCACTACGATGCCATCGGAAAGCAATGAATTTGCCTGAGCCAATACACTGTCCAATCGTTTTACGGTAACTGAGGCATCCGCACCCAAATCACCCACAAGACTTATGAGTTCAGTTGCATCAGCACTTATTGTACCTGCTATTGGTTTTGAGATATCAAGATTTCCGGAGGCAATTCCTGGAGTGATGTCGATTTTCTTCCCACCTGTAATCTCAAGCATGCTGATTTTGGCCTGAGCATCCGGATGTAAATCAGATATCTCATCGATGGAACCGGCTATTGCAACACCACCTTTGATATTCTCTGTGGAAATGACCGAGCCTCTTTTTACACCATTGATGAAGATTGGTGCGCCAATCTCTATGCCACCTGATGTAGGGAATGTAAAGGACAATACATTTTGCGATACCCCAACGATAAGACCTTTTCCTATGGTTATTCCCGCAATGAGCACAATGAGAGAAAGTAGGGCAACAATGCCGACTCTGATCTCTTTTTTTCTGTCTGTCATCATGATTAAGGGAACCTAATAGGAATTCAAGAATGCTGCGAGGCAAATTTACCGTAATTTTCATCAGTTACAAAATGATGTAGCTTATTGTATTTCAAGACCATGATTACTCTCCGGACTCATTTTTTTTTAATTTGGCAACACAACAATTAATGTGAGTATTGCAAACATGAGATATTTATTTACCCTATTTGTAATTGTACAGTTAATTGTACCAATATATGGACAAAATGAAATCCTTAATTCCAATTTTTCTACTCCGGATAAAGTACAGTATAGAAAATTGATTTTCAATGACATTGAAAGTATAGATATTGATTCAGATGGAACTGGTTTTTATTGGGATTTGTCCCCCTTGCTCTTTGAACAAAGGGAAGATTATATACAGTTTCAAAGGTTTCCTGATACTAATGCTGAATATGCTAATAATTCCTTTTTAGCAATTACAAGAGAAAATGGGGTAGTGAGTAGTTCATTTGAATTATACTCAATGACTAATGAGTATTTATTTCTTAGGGGCTATGGAATACTAGATGAACAAGGAACACCAACATATGACACATTAGATTTACCATTCAAAGTCATGAAATTTCCATGGACACTTGGCGATAGTATATTATATGATAATCCACCTATCCTATCGAAGCGGACTTACTCTGCAAAAGGAACCATGAAATTACCGGGTCAGGAAGTGAAACAAGCATGGAAAATAAAAGAAGAGTTTACTGAAAACGATATTATGGTTTTACAATATTTTTGGTATTCTTCTGAATTGCCATACCCAATACTTACAGTTACAAAACATCTTCAAGCTTCTGATTCTAGTCTGTTATTCACAACAGTGGAAGCAATAATCAAGAAAACAATGACTGGCCTTAGCGACAACAATCAAACTAGTCAAGAAGATATAAGTATAGTGGGTAATAATATAGTATTACTGAATACAGGCTTATCTCTTTTGAAGATTTTCTCAATAGATGGATCTGAAATCCCTTTTTCAATCGAAAATACCGGAGAATATCTCCTAAAAGCAACAATACCAAACATACTTTTTTTTGTTCTTAAAGACAGCAATAACAATATATCAACACAAACAATTATAAGTAAACAATGAAATCACTCTTTTGTATTGCAATCTGCTCACTATTCACTTTGTTTTTTACCAATGCGCAACCTCCAAATATTAGCTATACATATGAATACCCATATTCCGATGGCATTCCCTTTTTCCGATATAAAGAAAGAAGAGAAATGCTCAGGAATTCGCATAGTGAGAAATCACTGATTATTTCACTATCAGCAGATGTAAGAAATAGACAAAACGATGTGAATCACCCTTATAGACAGAGTAGTAATTTTCTCTACCTTACCGGCATGCCTTATCCCCAATCTGCATTGATTCTTGCTCCGGGTGGGATCATGCATGAAGGAAAAGTTTCAAAAGAATTTTTGTTCATCAATCCTAGGAATTCTTCAAAGGAAGCATGGGAAGGTGCTTTGATGGGAATTGAAGAAGCGAAAATGCTTGGTATTGAAATCATTCTCCCCTATTCGGATCTGAAATCATTTGTCATGGAACATCTCAAAGGTAAAGATACTATTTACTTTACAGGTCTTCCCACTGCAAATATTCCCATTCCTCTGGCAGAAAAGCCATTTTCCGTTGAACGGAATTTAAAGGAAGAATTGCATCAAACTTTTCCTGATTTGTACATAAAAACATCCATGCAAAAACTCATTGCAATGAGAGAAATCAAAGATGCGGATGAGATTCGACTCATGAAAAAAGCGATTGATATAAGCATGGAAGGACATATTTCGGCGATGAAACAAGCCAAAGCCGGAATCACCGAATATGAACTAGAAGCAATGATGGAATATACTTTCAAAAAAGAAGGTGCCGAGGACATCGGCTATTCATCCATCATGGGCGCGGGCTACAATGCATGTATTTTGCACTATAATTCAAATCGTAAAGCCACTTTGAATGGAGATCTCGTACTTGCCGATTGTGGTGCTGAATATCAAAATTACACTGCAGACATCACAAGAACTTTTCCTGTGAATGGTACTTTTACACCTGATCAGAAGACATTATATGACATCGTGCTAGAAGCTGCTGATTCTGCCATCTTGGAATCAAAAATTGGCAATCCATTTCGTGCCCCTCATAATGCAGCCAGGAAAGTGATATTGAAAAGGCTTCAAGCACTTGGCATCATCGAAAAAGAAGATCAATTAAAATGGTATTTCATGCATGGAACTTCCCATTATCTTGGACTTGATGTACATGATCCGGGCACAGGTGGCACCTTGAAAGATGGTTCAATCATCACAGTTGAACCCGGTATTTATATTCCACCCGGAAGCCCATGTGATAAGCGTTGGTGGAATATAGGGATCAGAATAGAGGATGATATACTCATTACTCAGCAAGGACCTTTGAATTTATCTGAAACCTTACCAAGAACCACGGAAGGTATTGAGAAACTCATGAAAAAATGAAACAAGTATTTTACATTCCATTCGTCATATGACCCGTCCAAAAAAACCGGGAATAATCTTATGACAGAGTATAGAGTAAATAAAGCAGAATTACATGCATTGCTCAAGGCAATTGGCATACTTCAGCAAGATGAACAGTTGATGCTTGTAAATAATATTGAATTGAGAGATCCTAAAGCGGAGATGCTCAGCATTATCGTTGATACTGTGAAAAATGGGAATATGTATCGCTCTGAATTTGAAGAACTTACCGAAAAGGAATTAAGCACGGTACTTTCTCAACTCTATGCATTTGAACAATTTCTACTCAAAGAATTCATGCAGATACATAAACATATCACAAGAGGACAAGAAGAATTGAAGAAAAGAAATAATGGGGGCGATGTGAATAAAGACGGCATTCCAATTTCTGTTGACAGACAATTGGGTGATATGCTCAATTCCATTCTTGATAGAAACAAATCCGATGATGAATCATGAAATAGGGTTCTTTTTCAAAAGATAACCCAATACCGGTGGTGTGATAAAAGTGGTAAGCATTATGACAACCACTATCACAGAAAATTCAGCCGCATCCACCACTCCAAGCGCTCTTCCAACGGAAGCGAAAATCAAACCGACTTCGCCTCTCGGAACCATGCCCCAACCGATAATCCACTTATTCACACCCTTCCCTGCGATCAATCCTGAAGCCAGCTTCCCAATAATAGCAATGATGGAAAGTACAAAAGCTGTAAGTACAGTGCTCGGATTCATGAATACTGAAAAGTCAACAGCCAAGCCCGTCATAATAAAAAATATCGGCGATAGAAATTGGCCAATAGGTTCAAGAATATGTTCTATATGTTTTTCATTTTGCTTTTCAGATATAGAAATCACCCTTTCTTGAGTTTCCGGATCAGATGATGTCACTGCATCTTTGAATTCAGCTATATAATGTGGTTCATCAAAATGTACAAAATGAATCGAATCTAACATCAATCCTGCTGTAAATGCTCCAACTATGGGTGCAAGTCCAATCAAATGAGCGATATATGCAAAAAGAAAACCTACGATCAATGCAAAAGCCAATTTCATCCCGGAACCTGGATTGAGCGAGGACATCCACTTGCTGAGTGGTTTGGCAATCATGCCACCAAGGATTGTACCGCCCGCCAATAAGAGAATCGACAAAGTGATCGTTTGGAGAACACTGAAAACTGAAATCGTCCCTGTTTGCACAATTGCACTGACAATGGCTAGAAGCACCAATCCCATCACATCGTCAATAACAGCTGCACCAAGTACGATACGAGATTCTTTTGAAGATAAAATGGAAAAATCTTTGAATACTCTCGCAGTGATGCCAACTGAAGTGGCCGAAAGTGTTGCACCAAGAAAGAGATATGCATTTTCGGATAAACCAGGCATTAATAGTGGACCGGCTATATATCTACCCATAATGAATGGTAGAATCACTCCAATGCTTGCTACAAGCAAAGCTCGTAATCCAACTTTTTTCATTTCATTGACATTTGATTCCAAGCCAACTTGAAAAAGCAAAATCACTACACCCAATTCTGCCATAAAGTGAAGATATTCATTACTCTTCATTCCTTCAAACCATGGCATTTGCAATAAAACCAAATTGCCCAAAATTGCACCCGCAAGCAACTCACCCAATACTGCGGGCTGACCAAACTTCTCTACAAATCCACCCATTCTAGCCGCAAGCAATGCAATGACAATCCACAGAAAAGTTTGCGGAATGATATCATGAGCGCCTGAGGAAGCAAATACAGTCTGAAATCCAAGACTGCTTAGGATTATGAATGTAGAGACATTTCTGAAATTTGCTATTTGCATATTAGTCGAGCGAAATGATGTTCAAAAGTTAAATAAGGGCAAAAAAAAACCGTTACAGAATAACGGTCTTTTCTAAAGTCGAAGGTAATTAACGAGAAACGTAAAATTTCTCAGCCAATCTAAAATTATCGCCTTGGACAATGCACATGTAAATACCATTTGGAATTCCTTGCACATTGATGTCAAACATTTTGGATCTTCCTGCAAATTCTGATCCTTGATGCACATCCACGACCTTTTTACCAAGAAGATTATAGATTCCAATGGACAAATTCTGCTGATTGTCGGATATGTCCAATTCCAATTGATAAACGCCACCGGAATGCTCACGTATTCCAATGATTCTATTGTTTCTTGAAGTATCTAACGATGCTCTGCGAGCAATTCCAGAAATGGAATCTTTTGATGGACTAAACATTCCACCGGTCATGATCTTCTTGGAATATGTTGCTGCTAATTTTGCCTGACTACTCTTTCCATTGCCAGCGGCATGAAGAGAATCGCTTTGTGCAAAAGAAAACAAAACGAATAGCAGATATGTAAGTATATGTATTTTCATACGATGTTCTCTGAATTCACTGTGTTGAATATAGCATTTTATCCTGCATGTCCAATCATCAATAATTCATTAAGGGGAATTCAATGGATATTTACTGATGATTTTACTGATGAGTTTATCAAGCAAAATATATGCCTAAGAAAATCAAATCCAAACAATTGGCATAAAACTGTAATTTTCGCCTAAAGTTAAAAATACTGTATTGACAAATTGTATGATATTTCTGACACACTGTCAAGAACGGTGTATATTTGTCAAAAGTTACACTCAATTTGAGAAAAGTTCATGTCAGAAATTCGTACCGTTTGTGTTTATTGTGCATCAAGTGATCATTGCCGACCCATATTTTTGGAATCTGCTTATAGTCTTGGCAATATTTTGGCCAAAGAAAGCATCGATATTGTCTATGGTGGTGGAAGCACCGGTTTGATGGGTCGCCTCGCAGACGGCGCAATTGCCGGTAATGGACATGTGCGAGGTATAATTCCTCAATTCATGCAGAATCTTGAATGGGGTCATAAAGGCATATCGATTCTGGAAGAAGTGGAAGACATGCATACTCGTAAATTTCTCATGATTCGTAAATCCGACGGAATAGTGGCTCTTCCCGGAGGCTGTGGAACCCTTGAGGAATTACTTGAGGCAATCACCTGGAAAAGACTCGGATTGGCTCATCAACCAATTGTCATAGTCAATATTGATGGATTTTATGATCCACTCATAACCATGCTTCAAAGTACGGTTGATGAACAGTTCATGCGACCCGAGCATTTGAACATGTGGCATGTGGTGAATACAGTTGAAGAGGTATTACCGATGCTCAGATCAATTGACCCTTGGCCATTGAATGCAATTTCTTATGCAAAAGTGTAATTTCTGACATGCCTTCACCATTGCACATACGATTATTGAATTGGAAACAATCATTTCATTCTCAATGGAATGATGAAGCCAAAGTGCATATCAAAGAGATTGTTCAATCAAGACCATTCAGCATCTTAGCGGCATTGTTTGTATCATCTTTGATAGTACAAATTGTATCAGGCCTCCTTCTCAGCATACACTTTTCCCCTTCATCCGCAACAGTAATCAATGAACAAGGAGATTTTCTTGCAGTCAAGAAAATTGAAAAGGTACTATTGGATCAGGAAGGCGATACCCTTGCAATTCCGGGTGATAAAGTCTTTCTCACTGCAGGTCCTGATGATGTCATACCAACTCGCTCATATCAGAGTATGGTATATATTTCTCAAACAACACCGCTGAAACATATCCGAACAATTCATGCAATAAACACACATTGTTTACTTGCCATCATCATCTCCATTGTTGTATTCTTTGGAATTCATGTCAAAGACAGTAGGTATTTCAAAGGACTTTGGCTGTTGATGATGATTGTTTCTTTGCTTATAGCCATGATTGCTTGGATGGGGTATATACTTCCCTGGGATCAATTTTCCTCTACATCATATCTCATAGCTCAAGGGATTCTTGAGCAGGGCTTGGGTATCTCATTGGGGCAACCCATGGATATCATTGCACGGTATTTTTCCCTTCATTCGATGGTCTTTCCATTATTGACAATTGCTGTGCTATTCCCAATTGGTAGAATATTTCATTTCTCATTTCGAAATATCAATCAATCAATTGTATATGCTTTCATGGCGCTCATCATGATTTCAGCCATTCTATTTGAGCAGTTTAATCCTATACTTCCACCGGCTCATGCATTGATACTAAGTTCAACGAGTCTGGAACCCTCTTGGTTTTTTCAACCAATACATGGCATTGTCTCAACCATGCCAGCCGATTTGGCATGTATCATTATCTCTATGTTTTTTATTGCGACTATCCTACTCCCCTTCATACAATCTTATCGAATGAGAATCTCAGCATTGGGAATCATGCTCGCGCTATCCATACTTTATGCAATCATTTATTGATATCTGATTTTCATGAAGGTTATTGGACCAGCAATACCGGCTTGATTGACTGAACGAACTTCAATGAAATTCTTCCCTTCTTTTAGTAGTAATTTCATGGTATTCCCCGATACTTTTTTCCATGAATTATCTTCATTGAATCTCATTTCATAATAAGAAAACCAGGGCATATTATTGGAAAATGTAAGCGTGAAATCCGGAACGGAAGCCGTCTCTGCCATTCTTTGCAAAAAGAGATCTTGCGTTAAAACGGAATCGCTGGCAGCAACGGAACCGGCATCACCGGATGGAATATTGAACTCAAACAACATATGAGTTCTATTGAGTGAGAAATATGCTTTTTCATAATCATTCAAAAAAATGAGCGGCCTTGTATTT
>JBIKKD010000188.1:0-3590 GCA_044360565.1 Kapaibacterium sp. (SeqCode) | reverse complement strand
TATTAACCATTTCATGGATACTAGCTTTGGCATTTGCCCAAGAAGCACCACTGTTTACATTGTTTCCAGCTTGTTTTACATACCAATTGGCAGCAAACATGCTGTTGGAAGCAACGATGAGAAGGGCCAAAGCCCAGAGTCGCAAATGCGTACCACTGCTGATTCTCATTGAATTCCTCATAAATAAAGTGTTAAAAGTTAAAAGTATACATTTTAATAAACGGATTGCAATATACAAAATATGTATGTGGATAAAAAAAGTTGAGTCGAATAATATATTTCTTCACTCAGCTTGAATTCCACTGTAAAGTTATATCAATAGAGTATTTGCAAAGAAATAGCCTCATCTATCCAATGCCATTAGCATTCCATAACTTACATCACACATTCAATAAGATAATGTAAAGATTACTTATGTTAATGGCTATTGCCCTTAATTTAAGCCATTATTTTTTCATATCCGGATAAACACCAATAGGTTTCCCTGAACTATCATTGAATACCATTACCGGTACTTGTTGAAGGGTCATCCCAAAAAGACCTCGATTTTTGAGTGTATTGTCGAAAAATGCCAGACCACTCACAGATTTCTCAGAATAAAAGAGTCGTGTTTTAAGAATATTCTTGGAATCAAAGAAGGAAATCATAGGGTGAAAAGCCTGCTCCTCATCCAGTACAAATGATGCATGCACTTTGCCGATTGTATCTGTCAATGAAAGATTCCTGGAATACATATATGGCCTGTCCTTCTTTACTATGAATGCATTTCCAATATTCCCATTTGAGGTGAATTGCGTGATATAGGAGCTTGAATCATTATCCAAACGAATAAGCATTTTGTCTTTCCCCTTTGAATCTGCAATGGCAATTGATGAATTTTTTCCATCTCTTGATGTAGACAGCGCCATGGCAGGCTTGACAGAATCAGCGCCGAACAATTGAATTGAAGCAATTGACTCATCTTTACTCATTCCAATAAATATTCTCCGCTTTCCCTTAGAATCAGTTATTGAAAATTCTCTAGATGTGATTGAAATCGCCTCAACCTGATCAATTCTAAGAAATCTGTCTGCTTCGGCAATGCCAAGTATCAATGCCCCGGAAATGAAAATTACACATATCAGAAGGATTGATCGAAGTCTGCTATTACTCTTTTCAAGTTTCTGCAAGCGATATTCCAATTCCTCATGCATCTCCATTTTCCTCATTCTGAATATCCTGATTGATCTCTTCAACTGAATCTTGAGCAATCATGCTATCCTCCGGCTCAGTCAAAGCGGGTATTTCATCTTCAATCACTGCTGAACTAAGTTCGGCGGCGAGATTTTGAGGTTGCAATGCAATCAATTCATCGATCTCTTTCATTTTTGGAAGTTCATCGAGTGCGGCAAGACCAAAAATCCTCAAAAACTCAGCAGTCGTACCATATAATAAAGGTCTCCCAGGTGTTTCGGCTCTTCCAACTATCGTTACAAGACCCCGATCTAATAGCGAATTCATGATTTCACCGGAATTCACACCACGAATGGACTCAATGTCCGGCTTGCTCACGGGTTGTTTATACGCAACGATGGACAAAGTCTCCAATGCAGCCTGCGACAAACGCTTCCTAGACTTTGCCTTGAGTAATTTCTGAACATATACTCCATATTGTGAACGAGTCACAAAATGATAGCCACCTGCTACCTTCACAATTGAGTAAGGTCTGGTACAACTTGCCAATTCATCATTGATTGTTTCAATAGCCACGCGGATTGATTCACCATTTGCTTGCTCCTGATATTCAGATTCAGCTAGCAATTCATTAATGGTTTTCTCGCTCAATGGCTCATCGGATGCAAAAATCAATGCTTCCAGTACTTTGTGAAAGGGCTCGGTGAAAATAGGTTCTTGTTCGCTCATAATTCAATGTGATCGTAAATGAATGCAATGCAAAACTACGGTTTTCCATGAATCTGCATCTTGGAGATATCAACAAAAAAGGTATCGGAAATGAATCCGATACCTTTAATGAGATATTTACACAATTATTTGCCGTCTGTCTTTTCATCAACAATGGTATAATCAGCTTCTTCGACATTACCTGCATCACCGGATGCATCTTGCGGACCTTCACTTGCGGAACCTGCACCAGCTTGCTCATACATCTTTGTGGATGTTTCGCTCCACAATTGATTGAGCGCATCCATCGCCGGACGGATATCTGATGCATTATTCTTGATTGCATCTGCGAGACGCTCTTTTGCAGACTCAATCTGAGATTTTGCATCAGCAGGAATTTTGTCTCCAAGATCTGTCAATTGCTTATCAGTTGAATACACAAGATTGTCTGCCTGATTACGCAATTCAATTTCTTCTTTGCGCTTTTTGTCATCCGCTGCATGCTCTTGTGCTTCGCGCTTCATCTTGTCGATTTCATCTTTCTCCAATCCGCTGGATGAAGTAATTCGGATATTCTGTTCTTTATTCGTTGCTTTGTCTTTTGCCGATACATGAAGAATACCATTTGCATCAATGTCAAATGTCACTTCAACTTGTGGTACACCGCGTGGTGCCGGCGGAATTCCATCGAGATGGAAACGACCAAGCGAGCGATTGTCACGCGCCATCGGACGCTCACCTTGAAGAATGTGAATCTCCACAGATGTTTGACTATCCGTTGCAGTTGAATATGTTTCCGATTTCTTTGTAGGAATCGTTGTATTCGCCTGAATCATCGGAGTCAATACGCCACCCATAGTTTCAATGCCGAGTGTGAGTGGAGTGACATCAAGCAAGAGAACATCGGTTACATCGCCTGCAAGAACACCACCTTGAATTGCTGCACCAATTGCAACAACTTCATCGGGATTCACTCCTTTTGATGGCTCTTTGCCAAAGAATGATTTTACGAGTTCTTGAATTTTCGGAATGCGAGTTGAACCACCGACCAAAATGACATCATCAATTTGTGATGGTGTGATTTTCGCATCTTTGATTGCCTGCTCGCATGGACGCAATGTTGCATCGAACAAATCAGAACAAAGAGACTCAAACTTTGCGCGTGTGATTGTGAGATTCAAGTGCTTGGCACCATCCGCAGTTGCAGTGATGAATGGCAAATTGATTTCTGTTTGCAACATTTGTGATAATTCAATCTTTGCTTTTTCTGCGGATTCACGCAAGCGTTGCAAAGCCATTGGATCAGTACGCAAATCAATGTTCTCTTGCTTCTTGAATTCATCTGCCAAGAAATCAATGATGCGTTGATCAAAATTGTCACCACCGAGATGTGTATCACCATTTGTGGATTTCACTTGGAATACACCATCACCCAATTCGAGAATTGAAATGTCAAATGTACCACCACCAAGATCATATACGGCAACGGTGATATTCTTGTCTTTTTTGTCCAAACCAAATGCAAGAGCCGCAGCTGTTGGTTCATTGATGATACGCTTTACATTCAAACCTGCGATTTCACCCGCATCTTTTGTTGCTTGTCTTTGAGCATCATTGAAATATGCAGGAACGGTGATTACTGCATCTGTTACTTTTTGTCCTAGATAATCTTCCGCTGTTTGCTTCATTTTCTGCAAAATCATCGCGGA
>JBIKKD010000187.1:0-3622 GCA_044360565.1 Kapaibacterium sp. (SeqCode) | reverse complement strand
ATTACGGAATTGAATTTCATAACCATTCCAATTTCAATAAGTCGATATCTTTGCCAGACAAAGGAGCGTAATAATTGACACATCGCATTTCAATTCTCTATTTATTGATAACTGCCATTCTGTGGAGCACCGGTGGTCTACTCATACAATCCATCGATGCCCATCCTTTTGCAATTGCTGGCGGAAGAAGCATCGTCGCAGGCTTACTACTTTGGGCATTTTTGAGAAAACCACGCTTCACTTTTTCCAAAACACAATTAGCAGGAGCATTGTTCTATGCTCTGACTGTGATATTATTTGTCCTTGCAAATAAGCTCACAAGCGCCGCAAATGCAATATTGCTCCAATATACAGGACCAATTTATGTTGCAATTTTCTCATGGATGTTCCTGAAAGAGAAAGTCACGAAAATTGATTGGATCGCAATCATTGCCGTAATTATTGGCATGTGCTTATTCTTCATTGATGAATTGTCTCCTGATGGAATAGTAGGCAATTTCATTGCAATTCTTTCAGGCATGGCCTTTGCAGGACTCGCCATATCACTTCGCATGCAAAAAGATGAATCACCTCTTGAATCCATTCTCCTTGGAAATATTCTCACAGGCATAATCGGATTTGCTTGGCTGTATCAATCAATGCCTTTACAACAGGATTCAATCATTGGACTACTCCTTCTTGGCATTGTGCAATTAGGGATACCTTATATTCTCTATGCAAAAGCAATTCAACATGTGACTGCACTTGAATCTATACTCATTCCGGTATTGGAACCACTTCTCAATCCCCTTTGGGTATTTCTTGCTTCCGGCATCATTCCGGGCACAGGAGCATTTATCGGTGGAGCAATTGTTGTGATGGCAATTTTAGGCAGAAGCCTATTGAATACAATGAGTAAAAAATGACGGAAGAAGAAAAAAGAACAATTGTACAAGTGCATGAACAAACTTGCAGAGACGGCAAGGAGTATTATCGTGATCCCCTGACAGGAAACCTTGTTTTTACGAAAACAAAACACCTTCGCAGAGGATATTGCTGTAAGAATCGATGCAGACATTGTCCTTATGGGTATAATCCCGAAGCTTTATGATGTCTTGGATAAGAACTATCAACTCGATACCGTAAATTTGCCTTAGACCATTACATTCAAACATTGAATTTCCATGCGCCTTTTTTTACTGCTTTTCACATTTGCTCCATTATTGTGTCTCAATTTGAATGCTCAATCAATCATTCGAGGCACGATTACGGATAAGTCAACAAAAAAACCTATTTCATCTGCAACAATTCGCGTGATGGGTACATATTATGGTGCCATCTCCGATGCAAATGGAGCATATTCCATCAAGAAAATTCCTGCCGGAAAAAACTACACATTGGAAATCACGAGGATTGGTTTTCGAACAATCAAAAAAACAGGAATTGCAATTGGGAAAAAAGATACGCTCACATTGAATTTCACAATGGAAGAATCAAATGTCGCACTCGACAAAGATATAATCGTAATTGGTGAAAGACCACTCGTTGATGTAGAAGAAACACAAAGTTTGCGTGCGGTGAACCGCGAGAATATTCAGCAGATGGTTGCGGAAAATGTGACAGATATCTTAACACAGCAGACAGGTCTCATTTCTCAAAACAATGAGATTTTCATTCGTGGTGGTCGTGGCTATGAAGCCGCATATCTTCTTGATGGAGTTTCGATTCAAGATCCACTTGCAGGAACCGGATTTGGGTTACAGCTGTCTGCAAATTCACTGCAAGAAGTGGAAGTGATCACCGGTGGATTCAACCCTGAATATGGTCAGGCGACAAGTGGAATCATCAATATCAAAACGCGTGAAGGCGCATCCAAATATGAAGGTTCGGCTGCTCTACGCAGAGCATGGAGAATGTTCGAAAGAAGCGCAAGAGATCGTGATACGAATTCAACGTTTCTGACAGATATATTGGAATTGACTTTTTCCGGACCTGAACCAATTACATCACAATTGCTTCCAGCACTTGGAATAACATTGCCCGGTAAAATCAGTTTCTTCACAAATTTTTATGGGAATGTTTCCGATGATCTCGTTCCTGAATTTGCAAGAGCTCCTGTCAAAACATCACTCTTTTCGAATGACTTTGCATTGAGACAAGACAATGCAATCAACATGATGGGTAAATTAACTTGGACATTTTCTCCTACACTACGATTCACCTATACGCATACCAGAAACTTCGCATTGAATCGCAATACTAGAACCGTGCAAACCAATCTTGAATATGTACTTCCGGATCCCGGTTATCAATTCCCTTTTCAAAGCAATTTCGATGGAGCACTGTCTTATGCAACAATGCAAAAACTGCATTCATTTACTATGTATCATTCACTCGGACCATCAACGCTGTATGAAATTCGCGTATCGAATTTTTTCACGCACTTGAAGGTTGATGCAAATGGAAGATCTTTCTCTGATTATAGAGAGCCACAAGACATTCCACAAATTCCGGCTGACTATTATGATACCGGTGATAGCACAAGACTTGGCATTATTCCCGGTGATGGTTTTTTTGATGCAGGAAATGGTTTCATCTGGCGCGAACATTATATGGATGAATGGACAGTACGCGGGGATCTTACGACATTACTTTCCGAAAAGAATAAAATCAAAACAGGTGTCGAATTCCGCTTTCAAGAATTACAACAAGCCGAGATATTTTCTCCATGGCTTGGTCCCCTTGGATTGAATAATGACATCTTCAAAACCAATGCAACAGTCGGA
This sequence comes from Kapaibacterium sp. (SeqCode), assembly GCA_044360565.1. Classification (GTDB taxonomy): domain Bacteria; phylum Bacteroidota; class Ignavibacteria; order Kapaibacteriales; family UBA961; genus UBA961. The sequence continues at coordinate 857 of JBIKKD010000187.1, read as the reverse complement.
GCATTATATGCTCAAAACAATATCTCATTCAAGGGATTGATACTCAATTATGGAATGCGATTGGATCTCTGGGCACCAGGAGCTTTGGTGGATGAAGCAATTGAAAACGAGAATATTCCGACGATCACAGACAATCAAAGAAACTCATATCGCGAAGGGACTTTCGGCATGTTCGGAAGAAGATGGAAAGCACGCCTTAGTCCACGTCTTGGCGTTTCTCATCCCATCACGGAAAATCAAATGCTGTTTTTCAGTTATGGTCATTTCAATAAACTTCCGCGTCCGCAATTTGTCTATGCAAAATTGTCACCCCAAGCGGCAGGCTCCTCATTTCAGCGCTATGGCAATCCCGATCTAAGTTTTGAAACAACCATCAGCTATGAATTGGGTATTCGCAATCAATTGACAGAAGATGATGTGCTTACGATCACGGCTTATTATAAAGACATTTTTGATTATGTGACATCGCGCAGAATACAGAATTTAAATCCTCGATTATTGGGTGGCTCATTCACCACATATATCAATGGTGATTATGCTCGTTCGCGCGGTCTTGAAATCGAATACAAAAAACGCATCAGCGATTGGTTCACAGGAGTGTTCTCAGGAACATATTCAGTAGTAACCGGAAAATCCTCTTCTGCCGAACAAGCCGCGCTTGTTGATAGAGGTTTGACATCAGAAAGAATCACCGAAGATTATATGCCTTGGGACAGACCATTACAAATGAATGCCACTGCTAATTTCAGTGCGAGAAAAGGCAAACCATTCTTGGGAATTGACGGACTTGATGAACTCAATGCATTCATTAGATTCTTCTATCAGTCTGGAATGCGATATACTCCCCAAGTACCGGT
>JBIKKD010000028.1:0-11412 GCA_044360565.1 Kapaibacterium sp. (SeqCode) | reverse complement strand
ATGTAATTGGAATTGGCACAATTGATTCAAGCATTGTATTTCGAATGATCATTGAGGAAAAAAGCGATGCAGAATTCTATCATTCTTTAAAAATCTTTGAGGATAATGGTCCACTTCCAACAGTACTGATTCCCATACGCCCAATTCCGGTCATAACCGATTTTGAAAGCGAACATTTGGCATTTTCAATAGGTGATTTCGGTTCATTGGGATATGTTAATGATAGAACCGTAGGTAGTGCAGGAAATGAACAATTCGATGGCTTGGGCTTCATATTGAAAAATCATGGATCTATGCTCTATGATGGTGGCCTAGTTGTGGGATCTTCAGGTAAAATCATAACAGGTTTTCCTAACTCTTCAGGATTTGAGCCAAGAATTCGATTTTCGCATTCGAAAGAAGGTGCCAACACCGTATTGACGGATAGTTTGAATCCAAGTGGCAATCGCATTGGCATTTCTATCAAACAAACCATTGAAAAGCTTGCTCCGAATAGTGTGACATTCAAATTTACGCTGATAAACATGAACGAATCTCCAATATTCAATCCCGGATTTGGCATTTTTGGGGACTGGGATATCGGGAATTATGGAAGAGAAAATAGAGTTGATCGTTTCCTGGAAGCAATACCAAATCACATGTTAGAACGAGCCGATGCTGAAATTTCTTGGAGAAATGGTCGTTTTGCAGGCTTTCCACATCCTTTTGTTGGAATTTTGTGTTTTGCTCCCGCTAAAGAAACTTCATTTAAGCCACAAGTTGCAGGTATGAATGCATCTACATTTTCAGGAACAGATCAAGAGTTCACAGCTCTATTAAATGCAGGAAACAGCATTCAGTTTGGTGCAAGTGGTGATATATCAATGTTTTGCGGTGCAAAGTTCGAAAAAGCATTACTTCCCGGCGATTCCGTAATTGCTTACATCGTCATTGGATCCGACACTTCCCGTACTTTGGTGAAAGATCATTTGCAATCAGCAATAGAAGAAGTTGAAGGTCCTGTTTCGATTAATGAGTTTTCAGAAGAGACTGGCATAATAATGTCTGAAGATGATATTGCAATACACTTCGAAATTTGTGGAGAAAAAAATCATGCAATACAAACATTTTCTCTGCTTAACTTGCAAGGTCGGAATGTATTCAGTGGTCTTATTGGTGATGGCTTTGTTCACATAGAAAAAAGCCTATTTCCACAAGGAATTTATTTCCTCTGTTTGAATGGCAATAATTCAAGTATTATGCCATTCGTTTTACATCGTTAAATATATATTTTCATAGTTTGTCGGAGTTGAAGCTTATGTCATTAAGACAGATCCTTCGTTCTTTTTGCATTGTTCTCTTTCTTTTTTCAATGTCACATATGATGGCAAGCACAAATATTCCACAAAAAGGAATATTTATCCCCAATGTGGGACAGTGGCCTGCATCTGTTCATTATATGGCCAAAACACCATCCATGAACTTATGGATAACCGAAAAAGGAATTGTTCATGACTTATATACAGTTGACCGCAATCCTCATGGATTGAAAACCAAAAAGGGGCATGCCTTTGAGATGACAATGCCCGGCGCATTAATTCCGAAGGGATTTGGCGAAGTTCAAAGTCCGACAATCGTGAATTATTTCAGAGGGAAGCATTCAAATGAATGGAGACTCAATGTCCCTACATATTCAACCGTTCGTATACCTCAGGTATATGATGGGATTGATATTGTGTATTCATTTGATGGAGCAAATCCTCGTTATGATTTCCATGTACAGCCCGGAACTGATCCAGGTAAAATCATTGTGAATTTTGCAGGTGCTGAAGCATCAACCGGAAAAGACGGCGCGCTATCAATCAAAACTCGATTTGGTAGCATTGAGCATGGAAAAATTCACGCATTTCAATATGATGAATCAGGTTCAAAAGTCACAGTTCCTTGTTCATTCACTAAGTCAGAGAGAGGTTTCACTTTTTCTTTGGCATCATATGACAAGAACAAGACATTGATCATTGATCCTCTTGTATATAGCACATATCTTGGTAATGCCGGTGCTGATGCAATCAATGGAGTGGTCCTTGACAATGCAGGTAATGTTGTTGCTGCAGGCTCAACAGAAACTGAAGATTTGCCTGTGATTACAGGTTCATATGATACTCAGTATAATGGCGGAATTGACGGAGTTGTTATTCGTTATTCTCCACAACTTCAAAATATTCTCAGTTTGACCTATTTAGGCGGTGGTGGTGATGACATCATTAATGCAGTAGCCATTGACTTCAATGGTGGAATTTTTGTTGGTGGTGAAACCGGTTCAACCAATTTCCCATTGTCAACTTCATGGAAAGATGCATTCAAAGCAGGAATCGACGGATTCGTAGCGAAGCTTTCTTCTAATGGTTCACAATTAGTGTATTCCAGTTATATACCAGGTGCTTTAGATGATAGAGTTCTTGCAATCGCAGCAAGACCAACAGGTGAATTGCTCGTTGGTGGAGTGACAAATTCATCTGATTATCCCAGAGACAATGGAGCCTATCAAAATCTGAAAAAAGCATTGACAGATGGTTTCATGATGGAGTTTAGACCTTCAGGATCACTCATAAACTTTGCAAGTTATATCGGTGGTGATGGTGATGACCGAGTTACAGGTGTTGGCTATGATCCAAGTTTTAACGCAATATTCATTGCTGGTACCACAGGACAAGGAATTGCAAACGGCGCATATCCAACTCCGGGAAGTTGGCCGAACCAAGTACCATCAAGAAGACCATGGGATAATACATTTAATCAAAAAGATGATGGATTTGTTGCCAAGTTTGGTATTGCAGGTACGCACTCAGACCAGAATACCCAATTTCTTGGTTATCTTGGTGGAAATGGAAATGATCGTATCACAGGCCTTACACCACTCGATGACGGTACTGTTGTAGTATGTGGTGAAACTGATTTTGGAACAGGTACAACTACCTCATTTCCAATTGTAGGTACTACCTCAAACTCAAAAGGTGGATTGGATATGTTTGCGGCAAGAATTTCTTCAAATGGCCGCACGCTGGTTAATTCAGGTGTCTTTGGAACTGCAGGAACTGAATCTGCTACAGCAGTTGACTTTATTCCCGGTACATCACAAGTATTGCTTTCAGGGTGGACAAATTCAAGAGATTTTAGTAGTAATAATATTGGTATTAAAAATCCTGATGGCGGATATGGCGGTGGACCGAAAGACGGAGTGGTGATGAAACTAACCAATGATTTGTCCGAAGTCATTTACTCTTCTTATTTCGGCGGTACAGGTGAAGATATCGTTAAAGCAATTGTAGAGACATCCAGAGGTGACTTCTTCTTTGGTGGAGTGACAACTTCACCCGATTTGGCAACATTTCAAGAAACAAATAATACCACTCCGGGGACTGGAACTAATGGTTTTATAGCCAAATATGCTTTCGGAAATCTTTCTTTGAGTGCTCCAAGTGCTTATACTACCGTATGCCCAGGTGGTAATTTGAATTTTGCATGGACGAAAGAAGGTCTCACAGCCTCAGAGCTTGTTTCCATTCAATTATCTTCTGATGGTGGTAATACATGGAACACTATTGCCAAAGATCTCACAGGTGGTAATTTCCCTTGGAAGATTCCAGATGACTATGTTGGTGGTACTGTATATAGAGCAAGAGTTATCAATGTTGCATCAGGTCTTCGCGATATCAGTGATACAACATTCAAGATTGGTGAGCCGACTGTAATCACAGAACAACCCATCGGCGATTCACTTTGCCCAGGTTCTCAATTCAGAATTACCGTAAAAGGCAATGGAAAAGGAACATATGAATGGAGATTCAAGGGCAATATCATTCAAGGTGCTCGTGATTCCGTATTGACTATTGCTGCAGTTAAGCCAACCGATGCGGGTGATTATGTGGCCACTGTCAATACAGGTTGTAGAGCAACTCAATCACAACCGGCAAGACTCTTTGTGAAGCCCACAACCAGAGTTACAAATGAACCTCAAGGCGTCTCAATTACTTCAGGTTCTCCTCTTGAATTGAAGGTTGTTGCAGAAGGTACAAAGCTTGAATATCAGTGGTATGTTGATGGAGCAAAAATTAATAATGCAACCGACTCGATGTATAGACTTCCTTCTACAAATACAGGTAATTCCGGCGATTATTTTGTGATCATTACAGGCGAATGCGGAATTGATACAAGTGCAGTTGCAAAAGTTGTAGTAAGTCCTCCAAGTTCAGTATCTGAATCAGTGAAAGAACAATCAAATGACATTCAAATCAAAGTATTTGGTCAGGATGCCAATGACATGCATTTCACCGTGAATTCTCTCAAAGCAGGAATGGCGTCCATCTCATTGATGTCCGGAACAGGTGAACTCATTCAACATGTATTTGAAGGTATGATCAATGCATCCGAAGTACATGAATATCGTTTGCCATCAGGTTTGGCAAGCGGTTCATATTGGATCAATGTGAAGATTGGTGGCATGTCCAATTCCAAACAATGCATCATCAAACAATAATTCTTGCAATTACATTGTAAGCTCTAGCCCGTGAATAATTTTCACGGGCTTTTTTATTGTACGCTTACATAGTAATGAAGATATGCAGGATTACATTCTCCACAAGAAATTCCACCCGAATATTCAGTCCTCAGAAATTCTAGAATTCCCTGCTGTTGCCACATATAATGCTGTGGAATATCAGGAAATCTTCTTGAGAGTGAACGATACTGTGTGACGCTTCTTTGCAGCCAATACCATTCGATCAATTGTCCTCTATTTTCACATTGAAGATTGACTAAAAATGGGTAAAAAACATTGACAAATAGTTCAGAGAACAGATGAGTATATATACCATTTCTTGATTGAACACTCAGTATTGTGATATCGATTGGAATTTCTGCACCATTCATGATCGCATGAATGATTGGAGAATGAATGAACATCTGTATTATGGCTCCAAGGTCTTCCGACTTTACAAAAATCCTTCTTCTTTGATTTATCCTCTTCTTCAAGAATATCATGCAGTATGCAATCAATTGCTCTTTGGGATCTGATATTGAAAACTCCAGCACTTGCACTTCATTACATCGTCGCATCAATCGACGGAATGCATAATCTTGCAAATCATCCAAATTAGTAAGGGAAACATAAGCAACTTTTGACTGTATTGCAGAGATTTCATCGTGAGGAATAATCAGGGTTTCTTTGGCGACTTGAACATTGATGTCTTGCTTACAAACAATATGCAATAGGACATCCGCATATCTTGGATCCAAATGATGTTTATGTGAAAACCAATCAGATGCAATCTTATGGAATTCACCTTTGCCAATCATCAATTCCCCATTGATCAGCATTGCCATATCCAAGAAGTCCGGACCCGGATAAGGATTTATTCGTCCCGGATTCAAGATGTGAATGTTATTCCCCGAAATACCTTGCATCACCCTATTTGCACCAATCAACAATTCATGCAGTTTGATCTGCATTTGTCGTTCATGTAGTATATCCGATTCTTTCTTTATAGAATTTTGCCGCTTCATGTGCTTTCTCCCCAAATTGTTCGCCTGACCCAGCATACTGAATTCCCCTAGAAACATTGATGAAGACCGGACCATTTCCATTAGCCTTCATTATTGCATCTATATCTCCACCTTGTGCTCCTATTCCAGGTATGAGCAATACCGCATCGGATGCATATTGTCTAATCAATGCAAGTTCATCCGGATGCGTTGCTCCAATCACAAATCCAATGGATGCATTTCTTTTCCATGACAAAACTGTCTCAATGACATGTTGATACATTGGTTTGCCATCGGAAATCAATCGCTGAAAATCAGATGATCCTGGATTTGAAGTGAGTGCCAAAACAATCACCATGCGGTCTTCCCTTTCAAGGAAAGGAGCCAAAGAATCATATCCCATATATGGATTCACGGTAATTGCATCGCAATTCAAATCATCGAAAACAGCTCGAGCATAAGCCGATGAGGTATTTCCGATATCTGCTCTTTTTGCATCAGCAATGGTAAATACTTCATTCGGAATTGACTCAATTGTTTGCTTGAGTGCTTCCCAACCACTTATTCCATATTGCTCATAAAAGGCGGTATTGATTTTATATGCACTTGCATATTCACTTGTGGCATCAATGATTTGTTGATTGAAAGCAAGAATCGGTGATTCAAGTCCATGCAAATGTTCCGGAATTTTGGCCAATTCGGTATCTAGACCAATGCATAATCTTGATGCAATTGCAGACTGTCTTGCGATCATTTTATCAAAAGCATTCATTGTATTATTTCACCAAGTTGAATAATTCATCAAGTTTCGGACTAAGTATGATTTCGGTTCTTCTATTCTTTGCTCGGGCCTCTTGAGTATCAGCTTCATCTGTGGGCATGAATTCACTTCTACCTGATGCAATGATTCGCTTGGGATCAATGCCATTCTCAATGGTTAGAATCCTTGCAACTTCAGTGGAACGCAGTACACTCAAATCCCAATTATCAGCAATACGCGCATTATTGATAGGCTTATTATCAGTATGACCTTCAATCATGACGGAAATATCTGTTTGCTGAGAGAGAACCGTGGCCAATTGTGACAATGCATCTCTTCCTCTTTGATCAATAACAGTTGAACCGGATTTGAACAGTAGTTGATTTGACATTTTCACATATACTTTTCCATTCTTGACTTCGATTTCAAGTCCACTGTCTTTAAAGCCCAAAAGCGATTGCTCCACTCTTTCACGAAGCGCATTCATCGAAGAATCTCTTTGCTTGATAAGCGATTGCAGTTCCCTGAGTTTAGATTCTCTTTCAAATAGATCTTCTTCTGCTTTCTCCAATTGAGTCAATAGTCCTTTGATTTCCTCAGAGCTCGATTTTGTGGCTTGCTCGACTTGCTTTTCAAGAGAGCGTACTTTCTCTTTACATATCCGTATTTCTTCATTCAAATCGGCAATGATTGCAAGATTTCCTGCATTGCTGGCTGAAACTTGATTTTTTTCACCTATAACACCTTGAAGTACTTTCTGCAAAGAGTCCGCTTTTTGCACCTGTGCATCATATGTTGAAGTCGAAACACAAGATGAAGAGAAAAGAATCAACAATAATCCAAGGATGATTTGCAATGTGGAGCTCCATTGTCTTTTTCTTTGCTTTTCCATGATGATTCTATCCAATGAATTGATTGTTGATTGTTGTAAATTTACGGATTATTCCATGAGCTTTCTAAGCAAGTATCATACTGTGTCACAGAAAAGATTCCCAATTCTTACTGCAGAGCTGAATATGTCTCATTCAAATCCGGAAAAGTATCAATCATTACCCTCTTTGATTTCAGATATTAAAGCAGGAAATCGAAGAGCTTTGTCCAAAGCCATTTCACTCGCCGAGAGTTCATTGGATGAAGATCGCAATCTCACTGAACAGTTATTACAAGCTATTTTACCTGATACTGGAAAGTCCAAAAGAATTGGAATCACGGGAAGTCCGGGTGTTGGAAAATCCACATTTATTGAGACATTTGGTTTGGCATGCATCGAGAAAGGTGAGAAAATGGCTGTATTGGCCATTGATCCAAGCAGTCAATCTCATGGCGGGAGCATTTTGGGGGACAAAGTACGGATGCCGGTATTGGCTAGGTCCGAGCAGGCATATATTCGGCCTTCGCCTTCCCGATTGACATTGGGTGGAGTTTCCAATGCAACACGTGAAGCACTTCTTTTATGCGAAGCGGCAGGATTCACTACTATTCTCATTGAAACGGTGGGTGTTGGACAATCCGAAGTTGAGGTGCGATCAATGACAGATCTTTTCTTGCTCCTTACATTACCAATGGCAGGCGATGAAGTACAAGGAATCAAAAGAGGTATCATGGAATTGGCAGATATCATCTTCATCAATAAATCAGATGGTGATTTGGAGTCATTTGCTGATATGTCCAAATCCCAAATTCAAAGCGCTCTCACGCTCATGCATTCCCCAACACAGGATTGGAAAGTTCAAGCAATGACCGGTTCGGGATTGAATGGTAAAGGCATAGTAGAATTATTGCAATTATGTGACGATTTCTTTCAGATATCAGCCCCACACCATCATGCAATGGCCGAGCGCCGAAATATACAGAATCAGGAGTGGTTTGAGCTTGCATTTCACAGAGAGCTTATACTGTGGGCAGAAAAGCAGGAATCAATCAAAAAAACCAAAATAGAGGCCTTACAACAAATCGCAAATGGCATAACTGTTCCAAGTATGGCTGCAAGAGCAATAGTCAAGTCACATCTTCATTCAGATTGAGGACAGCATCCTATTTCAAATCAAAACGGTATCTTTGCAATCATTTTTACTCTAGACTACGTTAATGAATATCACATTTCCGGACGGAACAGTCAAGCAATTCCCGGAGCATTCAACCGGTAAAGAAATTGCAATGTCAATCTCAGAGGGTTTGGCAAGAAATGCACTCGGGATTTTTGTCAATGATATCCCATATGATTTATCAAGACCAATTTCGCATGATGCGACAATTCGGATTGTTACATGGAATGATGATGATGGGAAACAAATCTTCTGGCATTCCACGGCCCATCTCATGGCTGAAGCTCTTGAAGCATTATATCCCGGTGTGAAATTCGGTATTGGTCCTTCCATTGAAGCAGGCTTTTATTATGATATCGATCTTCCCGAAGGGATTAAAATTTCTGTGGATGATTTACCGAAAATCGAACAGAAAATGAAAGAATTAGTAAAAGCTGATTCCCCATTCATCCGCAAAGAGATTTCATGGGAAGATGCAATGGCATATTTCACTGAAAAAGGCGATGAGTATAAATTGGAATTACTCGATGGATTGAAAGATTCAGAAATCACTTTCTATTCTCAGGGTGGATTCACCGATCTCTGTCGTGGAACACATGTACCATCCACAGGAACATTGAAATATCCAAAATTACTCTCTGTAGCGGGTGCCTATTGGCGTGGTGATTCTTCACGAAATCAATTGACTCGCATTTATGGAATTGCATTTCCCAAAAAAGACCAATTGGAAGAATTCATCAAATTGCGTGAAGAAGCTGAGAAAAGAGATCATCGTAAAATTGGTAAAGAACTCGAATTATTCATGATTTCTCCGATGATCGGTGGCGGTCTACCTGTATGGCTTCCGAATGGAACGGTGATTCGCAGAACTCTAGAAGATTTTCTCCGTAGAGAGCAAGTCAAGAGAGGCTATCAAGAAGTGATCACTCCGCATATTGGTCATTTACAATTGTATAAAACCAGTGGACATTATCCCTATTATGCTGATTCACAATTCACCCCGATAGCGGTTGATGATGAAGAATATTTGCTAAAGCCGATGAATTGTCCTCATCATCATCAGATATATGCTTCAAAACCACGCTCTTATCGTGATCTTCCCGTTCGATTGTCTGAATTCGGAACCGTCTACCGTTATGAGCAATCAGGTGAATTGAATGGTTTGTCCAGAGTTCGTGGATTCACTCAGGATGATGCGCATATTTATTGCACTGAAGATCAACTCAGACATGAAATCAAACAAGTGATTGAAATCACGCAAAAGGTTTTCACGACTTTCGGCATGGATGTCAGCACGAGATTATCCTTCAGAGATGACAATCCAGATAAATATGGTGGCGAACTCGAACTTTGGGAAAGAGCACAAAAAGAGATTAAAGATGTTGCTGATGAAATGCAATTGGAATATTTCATCGGTCTAGGAGAAGCAGCTTTTTATGGTCCGAAAATCGACTTCATCGTACGCGATGCAATTGGAAGGAAATGGCAATTGGGTACGGTTCAAGTGGATTATGTCATGCCTGAGAGATTCCAATTGGAGTATACCGGAGCGGATAATTCAAAGCATCGTCCGGTGATCATTCATCGCGCGCCCTTTGGATCAATGGAAAGATTTTTATCCATCTTGATTGAACATTATGCAGGTAATTTCCCATTCTGGATTTCACCGATTCAAATATCCATTCTTCCAATCAGTGATGAGCAGCATGGATATGCACAAGAATTAACCGCGCTTTTTGAATCCAAAGGTTATCGCGTCAAGACAGATCTCAGAAATGAGAAGATATCACGAAAGGTTGCAGAGAGCGAACAGAAGAAAATTCCATATGCACTTGTGCTTGGAAAGAGAGAACAGGAATTAAGACAGGTTTCTGTTCGTGAACATGGAGTGGGTGATTTAGGCGCTAAATCTCTTGAGGATATTGAAGCATTATTTGCTTCACTCATGATTGATTAAGTTGTTCTGACTGCCATTTTCTGCGCTATGACTTCTAGTCCACGCGTACCATCATTCTCCGGCAACATCGAAAGCACCGATTGAGCAGCACCAATATGGGATTGCACTGCATGAATGGCATCTTCGATTATGCCATGTCTTTTAAATATGTCAATTGCCAAAGGTATCTCTTCTTTTGAGATGCCTTTGTTATTTATATAGGTATTTATGAATTCAGCATCGGGTCCTTCTTTGATGACTTCATTTGCTCTCACGATGAAATAGCTTTTCTTCCCTTCAATCAAATCCTGACCCGTCAATTTTCCGAATTCTTTGTTTTCCGACAATAAATCCAATACATCATCTTGTACTTGGAATGCAATTCCCAAATGATAGGAATATGTATTCAGCGCTGTCACTTGCACTTGAGTGGCATTGGCATAGAGTCCGCCAATGACTGCAGAAAGTTCTATAAGTCTTGCCGTCTTCATCTCTATCATTGTTAAATACTCTTCCATGCTCACAATGGACTTTTGTTGAAATTCCAAATCATGAGCTTGTCCTTCGCAGACATCTATGAGACCTTGCGTAAATCTCGACATGATTTCCATGCCACGAGGTGAGTCTTTAATTTCATTGATGAGCAATCTATAAGCAATTCCCATCATGACATCGCCACTTAAAATAGCAGATGCTTCATCCCATTTCACATGTACTGTTTCTCTACCTCTTCTCAAAGGTGATCTATCCATAATGTCATCATGAACCAATGTAAAATTATGGAGTATTTCAAGAGCGGCCCCACAACCTGCGGCTTGCTCAGGATCGCCACCGATGCTTTCACAAGCCAGCATGGTCAAAATTGGTCTTAGTCTTTTCCCACCGGCAGAAAATATGTATTCTATTGGATCATATAAAGTGGCAGGTCGTGCTCCGCTGTATGAATCAGCAATATGTTCATCTATGAGCGCACGGAATGATGCAAGCTTATCATTAAACTGTTGGGTATTGATTGTATTTGATTCCATAGAATAGCTGCGCATGTGCTTGTTTCGGTCAATTTAGATAATTTTCATTTTTGCAAACCCGAAAACAAATCAGCATGTTCCCAAATCAGTAAAATTCAGGGTTTAATAGAAGTTCGTGCAATT
>JBIKKD010000186.1:0-3634 GCA_044360565.1 Kapaibacterium sp. (SeqCode) | reverse complement strand
AAACATCAACCATAGATGGACATATGGGTTTCTTCTCTTGCACGATGGTCTTCACTCGCACACGAGATGCAAATGGCAATGATAGAAGGAAATACACCACTTCAAAGCGATCACTGCGCGTGGCTCTGTCGATGACTGTTGCATCAATCAATTGATTGAATGATGATCGTTCATCATCTCTCAAAGCAGTGCATACCGCCAAGAGATCTTCTGACGGCACCAGCAATGTATATTCTCCATGATGTTCATGAAGTTCTGCAGAAGGGCAAATCCCTTTTGCAATTTCGAGTAGCGTTTCTTTTGTGACAGGCATAGGAGTCCTGTTTCTGCATTGTGAAGAAAAACTTATTATCATTGTTGATGGGTTTCTTCAGGCATTGTGGAGAATATTTTATCCCACAATGGACTGGAAACTCCAAAGCTTTTATGATCATCATGGAAATGATGTTTCATGTGATAGGCTTGCATATATCGACCTATTCTTCCGGCAAATTGCATGTGATGCACCGCAAAATGCATTCCATCATAGATCATATATCCAAAAAGAAAACCGGCAAAAAAGACATTCCCCCATGGATTCGCAAAAAAGAAAAATGGGAGATACAGCAATCCCGCCAATGGAAGACTCACACCCAAAGGCATCACAAGTCTTGTTGAATCCTTCGGATAATCATGATGAATACCATGAGTGAAATAATGGAATCTTTTTCCCCATCCTGTTTTTGGTTCATAATGAAACACAAAACGATGAAGAACATATTCAAAGAGCGTCCAAAACAAAATGCCTGCAATGAACAAGACAATCATTGCAATGCTTGACATTTGCCATGAAATTGCAATCAGCGCAATCGTGATTGGAACATATACAACAAATGGCATCATTGGATGCACATGTGAGAGAGCTTCAAGAATTGGATTCTTGAAGAGTTTCACTGTTTCATCCTTATTTGACACGAATTTTGAAGACATATATTCAGATGTCACATCGTGACTTGAGTTCTTTTTGGATTTAGCCGAAAGTGCATTACAGTATTTTCGGACGGAGTACAAAAATACGGTTTAATAGCCAAAAGAGCGCAAATAAGTGGACTTGTCGCGCCAATCTTCCCTAACTTTTACAAATAATTCGAGAAATACGGGCATTTCAAGATGATGTTCTATTTTTTTTCTGGATTCACTGCCAATTTGCTTGATCATGGCGCCTTTTTCACCAATCATGATTGCTTTTTGAGAGTCTTTCTCAACAATGATATCAGCGGCGATATACCATTTGCCCTTTCCTTTCTCTCGAAACTCAGCGATTGAAACTTCTGTGGAATATGGAAGTTCTTCGCTTAATAATTCAAAAACAGTCTCACGGATGAGTTCCGAAACAAAGAATCTTTGAGGCATAGTGCTGAGTAATTCCGGGTCATGATACATCGGGCTATCAGGAAGAAGCGATTCCAAAACCCTCAAAAGTTCAGGAACATTATCAGAATCTTTTGCTGAGATGGGGAGAAATTCCTTGAAGACACCCAATTCATTCAAAGCGGAAATAAGCGGCAATGCTTGTTTTTTGTCTGAAAGTGCATCCATTTTATTCAAAATCGCGATGCATGGTTTATTGGTATTCTTGATTGCTTCGATAAAAGGAGGCGTAAGTACTTTTAAGCCGGTTTCGGGTCTTGTGACATCTGCAATCACCACGATTATATCAGCACCGCTCAATGATTCTTCCACATAATTCATCATTGATTTATGCAGTTCATATCGAGGCTTGAGAACTCCGGGCGTATCGATGAATACCATTTGCACTTGATCTTTGGTGTAAATACCCAGAACATTTCTGCGCGTGGTTTGTGGTTTTGATGTTACTATGGATAATTTTTCACCTATGATGGCATTCATCAATGTGGACTTACCCACATTTGGTTTTCCGATTATGGCAATATATCCGGCTTTTGTCATATGCAATCTCACAATGATTCTATTCTCATTCTACAATGTTCGATATGAATGAGCAGCTCGAAACTACCATTTCTGCGCATAAATGTTGTCATATGCGATTTATTACTTTCCGCCTTTAGATGCCATGATTCCCGGAATATAGAATCGTTCCGCATATTCTCTGACCATTCGAGTTGAGGAGAAACGAGGTCCGAGATGAAAAATGGAGGACTTCATGAGCATGCTCCACTCATCATTGGAATATCGAGAAAAATACTTTGGAAGGATCTCATGTTCCAGCACATGATACAGTGCTTGGGATTCTATTTTGTCCTGATCTTCCATTGATGGTGGAAATTCGGCATGAGGAATCCGAAATCCCACATTCGGTGCATATGCTTCATCCCACCAACCATCGGAAATGCTGCAATGCAAACATCCATTGAGCGCGGCTTTCATGCCTGATGTACCACTTGCCTCCAGTGGTCTGCGAGGAGTATTGAGCCAAATATCACATCCTTGAACCATTGATTTTGCCAGTGCAATGTCATAGTCCTCAATCAATACAACCGATGACTGCAAATCATGCTCTTGTATCAGATTATGAATATGTCTAATGATGGTTTTCCCTTCATGATCATCCGGATGAGCTTTCCCTGCAATCACAAGATATACTTTCCCTAATGCATGATTCAAAATCCTTTGTAATGATTCAATATGCATGAATGGCAGATATGCTCTTTTATACATTGCAAATCTTCTTGCATAACCGATATAGAGTCCATTCGGATCCAATTCGATTGACCTTTCTGATAGAGCGGACCGAACTTGTAAAGTTGCGATCATGGATTTTTTTTGCAAATCATGCGCATGAAGGAGTGCATCCTTGGATAACTTCATAACTCCTGACCAAGATTCAACTGATTCGGGATATTGTCTCCATGAATCTCCTATTTGCTGATCCAATATTTCAGCCAAATGTTCACCAATCCATGATTGCGTATGAATGCCATTTGTTATGGAAGTTATTTGTTTGAATTTTATTTCTATGCCTTTCCACATTTCTCGAGCGATCTCTCCATGCAAAGCGCTTACAGCATTGCTTGCTCCGGCGATCTTCAATGCAAATGCCGACATTGAGAATAAATGTGATTCTGTATTTGGCGATTTTCCAAGTTCGATAAATTCATCCATAGACATATATAAGTCCATGCAATGAGAAACAAGGTATTGTTTGATCAAATCATTCGTGAATACTTCATTGCCGGCGCTTATCGGTGTATGTGTCGTGAATAATAAGCAAGATTGAATCCGATTGATCACTTCATGAAATGTCTTATTGTGTTTTTTCATTTCATGCGCAATGAGTTCTGTCAAAGCAAATGCTGAGTGTCCTTCATTGATATGTAAAAATTCCGGTAAAAGATTCATCGCATCGAGCGCTTTCATTCCGCCTATTCCGAGAAGAATTTCTTGTCTTAGTCTATGTTCTCTACCTCCATGATATAATCTGTCCGTTATCTGCATAAACGCAGTTTCATGAGCATTCTCTTCCTGATATGTATCAAGTAGGAATAATGTTGTGCGACCGATCTTCGCCTCATATACTTTGACTTTTGCATTGCCTTCAGGATATGCAACTTGAATCATTAGGGGATGTCCGAATTCATCAAGGACCGTTGTCAATGGAAGTTGATCAATGTGA
>JBIKKD010000185.1:0-3640 GCA_044360565.1 Kapaibacterium sp. (SeqCode) | reverse complement strand
CAATTGTTTGCGTATCGGTCGATTCCCAATTGAATCCGTTACAAATTTCTCAGTAAGAGTATATGCAATCAAAGGCAAGCTAGAAAAGATGATCAACTCATCATTAAGACCATACTCTGCTTCAAGAGTCATCAAAGTACCAGAGAAATCAAATGTATAATTACTTAATGCCAGACTATCATATAAACCACTTCGCCTATTACCGTCTTCTTCGAAATAAGATGAGCCGGACATTGAGCCAGCTGAAAGCTTCACAAATCCCTTCCCTTTTCCTCCTGTCCATGCTTGTGCTTGAACTGAGAGTTGAGTAAAGAGTTGGAAGGAGATTAGGGCAAGTATGATGATTTTGCTAATTTGCATTGACTTTTGCCTAGGGCTAAGTAAGTAAAGGACCAATGATACGAGATTTTTTGAATCAGCGCATAGGGATGAAACAAGTTGCGATCATGATTGGCATCGTTTTCATCATTCTATTTTCAATACTTTGGATTATTGACTCATTTGTCATGCCACCTTATGTGCATGCAATCAAAGTTGTCAAGGTTCCAAATATAACGGGATTGACTTTATCAAAGGCAGATCCAATCATTCGTGATGCAAAATTGCGTGTTGCTGAGGTTAGAGAAGTCTATAATGAAACAATACCAAAGGGAAGAATCATCAGTCAATTGCCATTTGCCGGTTCAGAGGTACGCGAAGGTAGAAGATTGTATATAACTGTCAGTAGAGGCATAGAAAAGGTATTGGTTCCCTATTTGATTGGTAAAACCGATAGAGATGCTTTGCTTAATTTGCTCAGCATAGGTCTGCAAGTGGGAGAAACAGTATTTCAAGAAGATGAAGAAAAACCCTATGGAACTGTATTGGAGCAATCAATTCCGGCCGGTAGCAAGATTCCATATGGAAAGAGTATTTCATTGATTGTGAGTCAGGGTCCACCGGGTATTGATCTTGTTGCATTCACAGGTATTACCCTCAATCAGGCCAAAATTCTTGCTATTGAATATGATCTAATTTTGGAGATTTCAAATAGTTATGACAAAGATCCAAATCTCTCGGATCAAGACATCTTTATTGAACCCGATATTTCAAGATCTCCTGAATTTCTTAGAAGAGGAGAGACTGTTTGGATTACGATTCTACCCAAATAAAATTCAAATCTTTGCCAATTGTTGAATGGACTCAACAATTTCTTTCAAATTCCCATGGCGAACTCTTGCGCCAGCTGCTTGGACATGACCTCCGCCACCGAAGGACTCAGCAATGCTTCGAACTTCATGTGTGGGTTTTGAACGCAGAGACATTTTCACGGTGCCATCTTCCCATTCGGTGATAAGTCCACCAATCTTTGCACCTTCAATGCTCAGAGTATAATTGACAAAGCCTTCAAGATCTTCTGAACTATAACCAACCAATTGTTCTTTTCTCAAAATCATCAATATCAATGCTCCATCATGAGAGATGGTGAGATTGGACAATGCCATACCAAGCAATTGCATTGAACTTAGTGATTGAGCATTCATCACTCTATCATAAATCTTCACAGGATCTGCGCCTGCATCTATGAGAGTTGCTGCCAATCGCATTACTTCAGCATTAGTGCGAGAATGTCTGAATCCACCTGTATCCGTCATTATTCCTGTATATAAGCATTCAGCTGATTGCGCATTAATCTCAATATTCGATTCAATCGCCATTCTTGCAATGATCTCGCATGTCGATGATGATTCAATAATCACATGCGAATGATCTGCTTTCAAGATTGGATTAACATGATGATCAAAGAGAAAGACCTTCCCTGTAAAGTGTTCAAAGAAAGGGAGAATATTCGGACCGAGCCTTTGAGGAGCATTCAAATCCAAAATACACCAAGCATCAGTATTGGCTACGATTTCTTTGATATCGGGATGATCATACGACAAGAATACTTGATCATGAGGAAGAAATGAAAGATTCTTGGGAATGGCATGATGTTGCAAAATATGTGCATTGATGCCTTGTTCACGCAGCAAATGCAATAGTCCAAGACTACTACCTATTGAATCTCCATCTGGATCAATATGGGCTGAGATGAGTACTGAAGTGACATTACTTAATGCTTTCCATGCATCTGCGAGTTGAGCATATAATCGATCATTCATCAAAAATTATTTCCTCTCTGTTTCAGGAATGATTGCATGCTCTCTGAGTACGGATTCCAATGCTTGATGAGCGGCTTCTTGTTCCGCTTGTTTCTTGCTTTTGCCGGAACCACGACCCATTTCTTCACCATTGACATACACTGCTACAAGAAATTCTTTTTCATGGTCAGGTCCTTTCGATTCAATCACAGAATATCTTGGTGCTTCTTTTCCTTCTGACTGAACAAGCTCCAATAAAATACTCTTGAAATTAGAATCTTTCATGATCATTTCATTGGTGAGCATTGGGATGAGTTTTTCGAGTATGAATGTCCGTGCCTGCTGTAAGCCTGAATCAAGATAAATGGCGGCAATGATTGCTTCCATTGCATCGGCCAGTATAGTTTCATTACCCTTTTGAAGAGACTGTTCGGCACTGAAAGAAAGTAAAAGAAAGCGCTCTAGTTTCATTGATCTTGCACAATGCGCCAGAGATTTTTTATTCACGAGCCATGAGCGCATCTTGGTTAATTCCCCTTCATGATCTTGTTCATAGTGATAAAACAAGTATTCAGCTATGACCATCCCAAGTATAGCATCTCCCAAAAACTCCAATCGTTCATTTGCAATGATTGGGATTTCCGGATGAACTTGCAGATATGAACGATGAGTGCATGCTTGTTCAAAGTACCCGATATGATCAATTTTCACTCCAAGAGATTGTTCCAATTCTGTTTTCTTGGCTTTATTGATGAAGCCTTGAATAGGAAATTGCGGTTTCTTTGGATTGCGCTTAAAAGTGGGCAATCGAAAGAAATTTTCATAAATCTGTTGAACAATAACAGGGGCTTTCATTGTATATTCAATACATAAGAAAACAGGTTGAATGCGTGGATTCAACCTGTTTGAAATGAGTGTTTGAAGATATCATCAACCTTCGTAGGCCTTAAAACAAATTGATGCATTATGTCCACCAAAACCAAATGTATTGCTTATCGCCGCTTTGATTGGCTTTGCAATAGGTGCATTCGGAACATAATTCAAATCGCAATCCGGATCAGGAGTAGTGTAATTGATTGTAGGTGGAATCATTGAATGCTTCATGGCCATTACTGTTGCGATCGCTTCGATTGCACCGGCCGCACCTAACAAATGACCCGTCATGGATTTTGTTGAACTCACCGCAATATTATAAGCATTTTCGCCAAATACTGTTTTGATCGCTGCTGATTCATTTTTGTCATTGAATGGCGTTGATGTACCATGAGCATTGATATAGTCAATATCTGTCAATTCCAATCCAGCATCTTGAATGCAGAGTTTCATGGAACGAACTGCACCTTCTCCACCGGGAGCAGGTTGTGTGATATGAAATGCATCATCGGTCAAACCAATTCCGGCAAGTATGCCATAGATTTTCTCTGCACCGCGATTCATTGCATGTTCGAGAGTTTCAATCACCATAACGCCACTTCCTTCGCCCATAACGAAACCATCTCTTCCAAGATCAAATGGTCTAC
>JBIKKD010000184.1:0-3648 GCA_044360565.1 Kapaibacterium sp. (SeqCode) | reverse complement strand
GATAATCTTCATTCTTGGGAAATTCCTGTTTCCATGCCTGCATTGGTTGCATGTCAATCAAAAGTTTGATGCCTGATTTATCAAGATATGAATCTCTATATCTGCGTTTCTTTATCTTTTTTTCTACTTCTTCACTGTTCTTATAAATGCGACAATAAATTTTATCAATATTGGCATATTCACTTCTAAAAATGAATGGTTTTCCCGGAAGAATATACTGCTGAACAGTAATGTTCAATGATTTATTACGAATCTTTCCTTGTTGAATCTTGCTTTGCTCTGCGGAATTTGTATTTGGAAATAGTTCAATGATGCGATTGCATATCTCATATGCTTTACCCGGCTGATCGGTATTGATGCAATGCAGAACTGCTTCCATCATTGCATTGGCTTGACTTGGATGAATCGATGGATCATTACCGATATCAAGGAGGGCATTGATGAGAAGAGAGTCTTTTGCATCTATGGAAAGAGAAGGAAAAAGTCCGATCAATCGTTGAATATTCGCATCTATGAATGCCGATTGATCTTTATCTTTTGCATGATTGCGCATCAGTGATTGATAGAGTGAAATTCTATCGCGAATCATGCCGAATTCCAAGTCAAATCCTTTGAGATCAATTGCTGATGACTGTAAGAATATTGATACTGATTGTAGCACTCTTGCATCCGATATTATTGGTCTATATCCTCTTTCCACATCTTGATCAAGTTTTTCAAGAAGGGCGATGGAAGAGTAAACAATCAAGTCAAACAAAGTCGGACGATACGATTCCGAACCATCCTTTACTCTTAGTAATTCAGTATAAGTTCTTCCGGGAATGGAAAGCAAAACCGAAGAATCTTGTAATGCACTCTTGATTCTATCACTTATGGCTTTTTGGAATTGCGATTGATGCCAGCTATCTATTTGATTGAAATCATTGATATCTGCATTGAGGTGAGGTCTTTTTCTAATATCTTCCAGCGTATAGTGATAATAATTTCTTAAACCCTCGGCGATGAAATAGTCAATGATTGCTTTTTCGGGTTTTGTATCTATGCTATCTTTAAATCTTTGTAAAGTGAGAATGATGCTTTTATCATCGGGTTCATTAGACCTTCCTGAGATTGCGGCCAGATGAATGATGCATTTCAGCATTGAGGACATCTGTTTTTGAGATTTTGCTTTTATGAACAATGCATTTAGAAGTGGTTTTGCGGATTGAATCTTTCCGCTATCCAATTCTTTATTGATCGCATCCCATTCCAATTGGAAAGATTGAGCAAATAATGAAACTGATAGAATGGGAATCAGGATGAAAATATGGAGGATGATCTTTGTGATCATTATTGGGATTTCCGAAAATTGAACAAATCGTTGGAATCAATTAGGTCTTTCAACCAAAGTATAATAATCATACTGTTCATTTGTATGAATATTCAAGATTCCGGCTCTTACAAGTCGAACGAGTAGTCTTGCTGCACGACGATCGGAGATATTAACCAAAGTTGAAAAATCACGAACGGTTGCGCGTCCTTTTTTTTCAATGAAATCAAATAAACTTCTTTCTTTATCAGTGATGCTTATCATAAGTGGTTTGGCATCCGGTCTCATTCCGCGTAAAATGCGGATCATCTCTTTGCTAGCTGCAACGGATTCTTCGCCTTGCCGAATATAGACTTTGCTTTCATCGGTTTTTAGAGGATTGCGAACGAAATGTGGTTTGTGTTCACTGTCTAGGATATGCACGATGGCTATGTCCACACGATCGAATGGCATGATATACAAATCATAGACCAGTGGTGGATCGCAATAAAAATGACATGCCCTTTCCACATCAATCATGATTTCCTTTTCGCTTGAGATTCCCACGATTCTTCTATCATCATCAATGCCGATTAGTAAATGTCCACCCTTTGTATTCGCAAATGCGGTGAGTTCTTTGGCGATTTTTTCAGGTTCTGTGAACTTTCTTTTGAACTCCACAGTCGTGGATTCACCGGCGCTGATCATCTCTTGAACTTGTGAGCGTCGCATAGCAATAAGCGATAAATGGAGACAGATAATTCTGTCAATTATGTCAATCGAATGGCTTTTGTTAATGCAATGGATAAATCTTCGATAAAATTGTCCATTGCATATCGTTCTGCAAAACCTGAATTCGCCTTAGGAAGTTTCGAGCTTCTCCAAGAAGAGTGTATTCCGCGGATATATGTACCAACAGAAGTCGAACTTGTATCATGCAAGCATATTGCTGCACCACTTTCTTTGCCGAGTGTTGTCAATGCCGATTGTTCCGGTGCGATGAATGCGAGTGTCTTTTGCATCGCGATATATTCATACACTTTTCGGGGAATGAGATATTGACTTTTTGTTTCAGCAAGTAGAACTTGCGCTCTGCTCATTGCATCAAACAACTCTTTGTGATGCACATATCCTGGAAGATGTATTGAATCTCGAATGCCGAGTTTGTCAATGTGCGCTTGAAGTTCGGAATCCACAAGTCCGGGAAGTGAAATCAAGACATCTCTTTTTATTTCAGGCGATGTTTTGATCAATTCTGCAAAACCTTGAAGGAATGCGGGTAATTGACCCGACATATCTGCTTTGCCGGTATGCATGATGATGAGTTTTGAACCGGATTCTTTGCGTAAATCCAATCCTTGTATATCATCTCTATCATACCCCGGCGGTATGATCATCACATCATCATGTTCGAGGAAGCGATAATCCTTGATCATTTGCTCTTTTGCATTGCGAGAAGGCACGATGATTCTCGCAGCACGATTCAATACATGATGCTCCAATTTCAAATGCGCGGAAGAGCGATGTTTCTGTTGCTGATCAACAGTTATACCTTTTGTCCAACCATCCTGATAATCCAACAAGAAAGGAATTTGATGTCTTTCAGCAATCAAATCCGTAATTACAAAATTGCTAAGTGGAGGGGAAACGGAGAGAAGTACGCTTACATCATATTCATTGATGATGCCATCTGCTGCAGCAATGGACATGCGCTTCCATCGTATTGCAGGATCGGGAAAATACACTTGTCCACGAAGTGGCTTGAGAATATTTCTTTCCAGCCAACCCGGCGAAGTGATCACTTCGCCTTGCTTTGGAGGATTTTTTGAAGGAGTACTATAAATATGAACTCCCGCATCAATCAATTCCTGCAAAAGCGATTCATCATAGGTTTGATATTCTTTTGGTGTGGCAGTCAATACCACAACCCGCCAACCATTCTTTGATAATGCCTTCGCCATTTTTGATGTACGAATCACACCACTCAATCCCATTGGCGGAAAATAATACGATATGATGAGAACGGTTTTTTTCATTGTGAGACACCATTACTTCACATGGCCAAATGGCAATGTGCGAGTGAAATGTCCTGACTTCAATATCGCAACATACATACCGGATGGCATATCAATCGGTAAGGCAAATTCATGGACTCCACTTGTGAGCGAACCATCAACCATGCGGGATATCAAGGAGCCATCCATTGCGTGAATATTAAGTATGGTGCGATCCTGACTAAACACTTCAATACTCAAGCTCTGATTGATCTTGGCAAGAGAAAGTTTACCATTTGGACGGATCAGTCGATTTGGTAAATCACAAACATCTTCCAAAGTGAATGTCGGCGTATTGGATATAAG
>JBIKKD010000183.1:0-3655 GCA_044360565.1 Kapaibacterium sp. (SeqCode) | reverse complement strand
CGAATGATTACTCGGCAATCATCGAGAAGTTTACAATCGGAAGAGACAATGAATTTGATTTGATGCTTGCCAAGCATGATATCATAGGCTCAAAAGCTCATTGTACAATGTTACATGGAATCAATTTACTGTCAGAAACAGAATGTAAAGCAATTCAATCAGCCCTAGATTCTATAGCCAAAGATATCGAACAAGGTACATTTCAAATAAAAGATGGAATCGAGGATATTCATTCACAAATTGAATTCGCCCTTGTCAAACAATTGGGTGATATAGGAAAGAAAATACATACTGGAAGATCCAGAAATGATCAATCGCTGCTTGACATCAAATTATTCATCAAAGAAGAACTGCGTGGAATAGCCACTTTGACTAAGTCATTGTTTGATGCATTAATTCTACAAAGCGAACAATACTCTTCAGTCTTGATTCCCGGCTATACACATATGCAATTGGCAATGCCATCATCATTTGGTTTATGGTTTTCAGCCTATGCTGAAAGCCTGAGTGAAGATCTCTTACTCATTGGCACTGCCTTCGAATTGGCTGATACGAACCCATTGGGGTCCGGCGCGGGATATGGCTCATCATTCCCTCTTGATAGAGCATTGACCACAAAAGAACTTGGAATGAAGAGTATGAATGTGAATTCCATCTATGCTCAGATGACGCGAGGAAAAATTGAAAAAATAACAGCGTATGGATTAAGTTCTATTGCGGCAACACTGTCGAAAGTATCAATGGACATTTGTTTTTTCATGAATCAGCATGTCAATCTCATTGGACTTTCAAAGGAATTTACAACAGGTAGCAGCATAATGCCACATAAGAAAAATCCGGATGTCTTTGAATTGATCAGAGCCAAATGTAATCGCATTCAATCTTTACCGAATGAATTGACACTTTTGACGAATAACTTGATTTCGGGGTATCATAGAGACTTCCAATTGACAAAAGAATGCTTATTTCCGGCCCTAGGAGAATTAGCCTCATGTCTTGAAATGACACAACTCATGTTATCAAATCTCACAATCAATACTCAGGTGATAGAAGAAGATCTCTATGCGGTTTTGTTCTCTGTTGAAGAAGTCAATAGAAGAGTACTCGCTGGCATGCCATTCAGAGATGCATATATGCAAGTCTCAAGTGAGATCGAAAGTGGGACATTCTCGGCTGAAAGGAGGGTGAATCACACACATATTGGAAGTATTGGAAATTTGGGTAATGATCTTATCAAACATCAATTTGAAAAGAGAATGGAAGTATTTGGATAGTCGATTATCCATCTAGAAGGATTGATAATGCAGTCTCATCTTTCACGACACTCATCACGATATTGCTATGATATTGTCCGATATTGGGAATATTCGCAATCTTATTCATGATAAAAGAGTTATATGCATCAATATCTCGTATTGCAATCTTAAGCATATAATCATAAACGCCTGTAAGACTCACTGCTTCGATGATTTCAGGAATGGTTTTGATTCTTTTTTCAAAGTCAATCAAACTTTTTTTCGATTGTTCTTTCAACGTGATATTACAGTACACAAATAAATGCACACCGATCTTCTTGGGATCAAGTATTGCTACTCTTGACTTGATTATTCCCTCTTCCTCCATTCTTCTTATTCTTTCATAGGTAGGATTATATGACAAACCTATACTAGTTGCAATCTCTTTATAGGAAATCATGCAATCTTCTTGAAGTATCTCTAGTATTCTTCTATCAATGGCATCCATATTCATACCTGTTAAAGCAGACAATATTTGAATATATATTCAATAATGGTGGTCAATATATGCAATATTCAGTCAGTTCGAAATTGATAACAGGGATTCAATTGCAGTAAAATAAATGCAAGTAATCTCATCTTTTCCCTCTTTTATTGACTCTCTTCCCGGCATTACTTCTCGAACCATTTTTTTGTTTATGTGTTTGAGAAGATCCATGATGTTTACTCGTATTAGACTTTTTGGATATTGGCTTGGAAGTAGTTTTTTTCTTGTCTTCGGTTGAGGACTTTTCAAGCATAGAAAAAATCGTCTTCATTTCGCTTTCTGTCAGATCTCTCCAATCACCAATTGGTAGACCTTTCAATCCTATATTCATGATGCGAATTCTTTCAAGCTTGATTACTTCATATCCAAAGTGTTCACACATTCTGCGAATTTGTCTATTCAGTCCTTGAATGAGCGTGATTCGAAATGTATTGGGAGTGACCAGCTCAATCTTGCATTTTTTTGTCATGACCCCAAGCATAGGAACACCATTTGCCATGGAGTTTATGACAGTTTGGGTCAAAGGTTTATTAACAGTCACCACATATTCTTTTTCATGATTATTTCCGGCGCGTAAAATCTTATTGACTAAATCTCCATTATTCGTAAGGAATATCAATCCTTGAGAATCTTTATCCAGCCGTCCTATAGGAAAGATTCTTTTGCTATGATTCACGAATCGAATGATATTGTGCGATACTTCTTCATCGGTTGTTGATTCAATGCCCACCGGTTTATTCAATGCGATGAAGATGGTGTCATCACCCTTTCTCGGCTCAAGAGCTATCCCATTCACTACGACTCTATCACCCACATGAACCTGATCTCCAATCGCCGCCCTTTTCTTATTGATAAACACTCGTCCTTTTTCAATATGCTCATCAGCTTCACGCCGTGAGCACATACCGCTTTCGCTGATAAATTTGTTTAATCTAATGGAATTGCTTTTCATGAAAGGAGATCATTAAAGTACTATAGAATGATGCAATCTACTGTATTTATTTTAATGGAAAGAGACAGGAATATATACCACTTAAACAATGTATCATAGTTTAAGAAACCAAGCGAAGGAATAAACTAAAATACTATTTGCATACAAATGCTGATTTTTCATAATGTCTACTTAAATATCTTGTATCATATCCACTTATCCATCTTTGATATACTATTTTATTCTGTGAATTCTTTCATAGTTTGGATTGTATAATTAACCAAGTACCTAATACAATCTTGATAGGAAAATTTCCTGAATATTAAGATTAGTGGGATCCATTACAAAAAGTAAAGTTTTCACTATCTCCTATCGTCAATCTGATATTATGGAGTAGTTTAACTCTGCTTACAATAGAGTACATATTTCTAAACATCTAACTCAATTGTCTGTACAATCACATAATTTCTCATATACCTACAAATTTCAGGTATAATTTCACGCAAATCATGGATTTGCATATTGATATACTCACTTAATTTCATAAGTTAGCTAATTAACAATCACTGGAATTTGATCATGAAATCTGTAATTGGACTTTATTTACTCATCATCATGAGCATGATTGGTTGCACTGATTCTTTGAATCAGGACGCAATTGTACAATCAATTGATGAGCCAATTCTTATGAGAACATGTTATTCTCATGAACATTTGCAAGAGCAATTGCTAGAGGATCCATCGCTTGCTATGCGTATGCAAGCTATTGAAGATTTTACGCAAAGCATCATGCAGGACAAATCACCGAGAACTTTAGCACTTTTTGGGGACACAATAGAGATTCCAGTCATCGTAAATGTTCTCTATAAAACGTCTTCACAAAATATTTCTGTTACTCAGATTCAATCTCAGATTGATGCATTGAACAAAGATTTTCAAGCA
>JBIKKD010000182.1:0-3678 GCA_044360565.1 Kapaibacterium sp. (SeqCode) | reverse complement strand
GATGCCGCATATTCCAATTCACTAATGATGGAAATTCCCCGTGATTCCGCTTCAAGAATGATGGGAGAAGTGGGTGGCACACCCGGTGAAGTGATGATCAAATCACATTGTTCCAAGGCTTTAGATGTATGACCGCCAAATTCATGAGGAATTCCTGCATCACTCAGAATATCGATGGTGGATTGGTATTTATCATTCAATCCGGATTCTGTAACAAATGGTTTGTCGCCATCTTTTAAGGCAAGTTTAGCGGCCGAAAGACCACTTTTTCCTGCACCTATGATTGTTATATTCATGGTAGTATTAAAAACAGTGTCACATCGCTCATGAAGAGTCGATTCGTTCAGATCTCATGCGTCATGCCAAACAAGCATGACACTGCAATTTGAAGTTTGCAAGTAGAGAGTAATGATCAGTGATTGCATACATGAGTCGGCGTCCGAACATCCTCACTGCAATGTGACACTTATGTAGTATTTATAAAGACATTTCTTGATAGAAATACAAAGATGCTTCCATACCGAGTCGAACATTTTCCAATGAGAAATGCTCATCCGGTGAATGTGCATTCTCATCTTGCAATCCAAAACCCATCAGAACTGTTGGTGCATTGAGCTTCTGATCAAAAATAATACAGACAGGAATGGATCCACCTTCTCTGGTGAAATAGGGTTCTACGCCATAAGCTTTTTGAAGAGCTCTTGATGCAGCATTCATGCCTTTTCCTGTGCGTTCAACCAAAACGGGATTTGCACCATGTAAATTCACGACTTCCACTTTGACTGTTTTGGGAGCTATATGCATCACATGTTCAGCGAATTTCTTGGCGATATCTTCGGTGTCTTGATTTGCCACAAGTCGCATCGAAACCTTCGCAGATGCTTTTGCAGGCAATACTGTTTTTGCGCCAATACCCGTGAATCCGGAATTGAGTCCATTCACATCGAGCGTTGGTCTTCCAGAAATATGCTCCAATGTCGTATAACCTTCTTCTCCAAACAATGCCGGCACATCAAGTCCATTCTTGAATGCTTCGGAATCAAATGGTAATGCGGCATATCCGGCTCTCTCTTCAACTGATAAATCAATTACATCATCATAAAAGCCTGGAATCGTGATGCGACCATGCTCATCCTTAAGCTTTGAAATGATTTCACAGAGTGCATTAGCTGGATTTGTGATGCTGCCACCATAACTTCCTGAATGCAAATCTCTGTTCGGTCCTTGCACATGAATCTCCATGTAGCAAAGTCCACGCAACCCATAACATAAAGAGGGAAGACCGGGTCCATACAATGGAGTGTCAGATACAACAACCGCATCGCAAGCCAAGCGCTCTTTATTGTTTTCAATATAGTCCGGTAAATTGATGCTTCCTATTTCTTCTTCACCTTCGAGCAGGATCTTGACATTAACGGGTAATGTTCCATCAATTGCCAATAATGCTTCCAAGGCTTTCAAATGAAGGAACACTTGTCCTTTATCATCGGTTGCGCCTCTTGCAAATACCTTTCCATCTCTAAAGACAGGAGTAAATGGGGGATTCGTCCAAAGATCGAGGGGATCCACAGGTTGAACATCATAATGTCCATAAAACAAGACAGTCGGCTTATCCGGTCCTGCCTCACAATGCTCAGCATAGACAATCGGATGGCCCGGAGTTTCGTGTAATTCAGCATTCTTAATACCAATGGATTGCAGATGCTGTATTAGCCATTCTCCACATGCACGGACATCGCCTGCATGTTCCGGAGCTGTGCTAATGCTGGGAAAAGTCAAAAATTCAGTCAATTCTCCAATGAAACGATCATGATGAAGTTCGAGATATTCTTTGTGTGTCATACTTGATTTCCTTAATGGTTCAGGCAAAATTACGAATTCGGGGTATCATCATAATAATGAAAACAGGAAACTTGAAATTCATTGAGCGTATTTTTGGTTTCTTGAAAATTTGGTGAATATCGCCAAATAGAATAGTTTTGATGGAAACTAACGAAACATTGAAAGTTTCTAAGGTATTACTGTCTGGATTTATCTATGATCGAAGAGCAATTGGACAAAACCAAGGATGATCTCATACGAGAGAGATTGCTATTGACCGCGATGCAGGAATTCATGCAATATGGATTTAGCCGGATATCGATGGACGATTTGGCGATACGCATGGGTATGAGTAAAAAAACGCTTTACAAATACTATCCATCAAAGGAAGAGCTTGTCAAGGCAGTCTTGGAAGTTAGAAAGCAAAGAGTTGGCGAGTTGATGTCATTCATCGAAACAAAAGTCCCTAAGCATGCTTTTGGTGAAAAAATCGTTCAGGTTAGCCAAAAAGTTGCAGAAAGTCTTTCGGATGTCCAACCACATGTAATGTATGATTTGAAAAAATCATTTCCCCTGATCTTCGAAGACTTCGATGCATTTAAGAAAGCCAGTATCGTGAAAGGATTTACCTCTGCATTGAATGAAGGTAGGGCAAGCGGAGTGTTTCGTGATGATATTCCGATTGAACTTGCCGTACATATGCATTTGACATTGATATCAAGCATGATGAATCCCGAGTATTTATCATCTCAAAAATACACACCACTTCAAGTATTCAATATGATTTTACGCTGTACTATGGAAGGCCTTTGTACAAATAAGGGTCGTTCCATTGTAGAAGCTTCATTATTCACCAAGACAGTTTTATAATATGCATTACCACATCAAGAAGAGTTGTCGAATCATCTTCATGACATTCTTTTTTCTTTATTATCCATGCATGAATGCTGATGCTCAAGACACTCGTTCATTGAGTTTGCAGGATGCCTTGGACATTGGACTGGGTAAGAGCAGAATGCTCTCGATAGGGAAAGAAAAGATAAAAGCCGCCGATGCGAAAGTTGATGAAGTACAAGCATCCAGGCTTCCCGCATTAAAGTTTCAGACTGGTTATACCAGACTCAGTCAGGTGCCACCTTTTATTGTTTCGCTTCCGATTCCGGGAACCACTCCATTTACGATTGCACCGGTGATTCTTGATAATTATGTCATGAAATTGAGTGCGGCACAACCTGTCTTCACAGGTTTTAAATTAGAGAATCTTGAGGAGTCTGCCGAGCTTGCCGCAAAAGCGGTACAATCAGACTATGACAAAGACAAAATCGAATTGATTGCAATGATCAAAACGCAGTATTGGGTATATGTGAAAGCCCGGCAATTCGTAAAAGTTGCAAAAGAAAATGTGGAAATGCTCAAAGCACATTTGAAAGATGTGGAGATTCTGAATAAGGCCGGAATGGCACAACAAAATGATATCCTCAAACTTCAAGTTCAAGTGTCCGAAGCTGAATATCGACTGCTCGAAGCGAATAATCAAAAGCAATTAGCAATGATGGGATTGAATAATGCTCTAAGATTGCCTCTCACAACAAATCTTGAGACAACCGATAATCCTTCGGAAGAAGTAGTACAAATTCCCATTGATAAAATGCTCACTGATGCAATTGAATTTAGACCCGATGTGAAAGCATCGGATTTTCGCGTGAAGGCAAGTGCATCACAAGTGAAAGTTGCCGAGGCATCATGGTATCCACAAGTGAGTGTATTTGCTGAGTACAATTACAATAATCCAAATATGCGAATCGTGCCGGCAAGATCACAATTCGATGATACTTGGGCTGCCGGAATACAACTCAC
>JBIKKD010000181.1:0-3687 GCA_044360565.1 Kapaibacterium sp. (SeqCode) | reverse complement strand
ACATGAAATTGACCGTTTTTTTATGTGATATTTTTGCAATTCTCATCAACAAATAGTAGTTTAGGCAAAAATCATACCACGATGCAAAGCAGCACTTGCATCAGGCGTATCCACCCATTTTTAACGCCATGATTCTGATAGACTCCATATTGATGGATGAGGAAATCATCCGTGAACATTTTGCTTGCGATTTGAATGCATGTAAAGGTGCTTGTTGCACTTTGTCAGGCGGAGAGGGTGCTCCATTGAAAAAAGAAGAAATTTCAATGATTCAAGATGCTATCCCTTTTGCAATCAAATATCTCGATGAAAGATCGCGAATCATTTTACAAAAAAATGAATGGGTTGGTGGTTCCGGTGATGATTTATATGTACAATGCATAGATGATGCAGATTGTGTATTTGTATATAGAGAAGCGGGTATAGCTAAATGTGCTTTGGAAAAAGCATTTCATGAGGGTACAACTACATTTCGGAAACCCATTTCATGTCATCTTTTTCCGATTAGAGTTCGAAATTTTGGCGGAGAGTATTTGAGTTATCAACCATTTGAGGAATGCAAGCCCGCACTTCAATATGGTAAAAAAGAAGGAACATTAGTCATACATGCTGTCAAAGATTCTTTGATTCGTGCTTTTGGGGAACATTGGTATGAACAAGCAATAGACATGACTACTCAGGAGGAACAATAATGCCAATGAAAGTCAGCATGAATCTGCAAACTTCGCTTTTGCAGACTCTTACACCACAACAGATACAATACCTTAAACTGTTGCAATTACCAATATTGCAATTAGAGCAACATGTTCGTCAGGAAGTTGAGCAAAATCCTATGCTCGATGAATCTTCGGATGATATGATCGCAATTGAGGATGACGCTGATTTTACCCCTACAGAAAACCTACTAAGCACTGTTCCCAAAGATGTCATGGAAGGAAATGATCATACCGATCATTCCTATGATTATGATGAACCGGTTCCATTTGAAGCCGAGCATCATGACCCATTTGATTTCTATGAATCAGCATGGAATGAAACTCAAACTCCGGAGCAAGGAAGTGGTGACTATGATGATGAAGATGATTTTTGGGGAAATGATCAAAGCGAAGTCCGCACTTTCACCGATGATTTGATAGAACAGGTAAATGTACTAAATCTTTCGGATCAAGAAAGACTCCTTTGTTATACCATCATTGGAAATCTAGAGGATGATGGTTATCTAAGAAGATCATTGGAAGACCTCGTTGATGATGTAAATTCAAGAATCATGGAAGAAAATCACAAACAACATCGTGATTATCTTCGCAGACATAAACGATTCTTGGAAGAATCACTCAGAAAGAATTCTTATTCATCTTCATATTTTGATAAACTTGATGATGATGATACCCTTTTGTCCATGGAGGAACCGGTACCTCCAATACCAGTGGCAAATGTTACCTTAGAGATGGCTGAAAAAGCACTGCACGCCGTTCAGCAGCAAGATCCACCGGGAATAGCAGCTAGAGATTTGCGTGAATGTTTGCTTCTTCAATTGAATGCAAAGCAAACTCCAAATGCTTCAGAATTATTGGCAAAAAGAATACTTGAAAAGAGTTATGATGTATTCGTTATGAAACATTATACAGTTCTTTGCAGACAGTTCTCTATCAATGAAGATGAATTGAAAGCCGCCATTGATGCAATTAGAAGATTGAATCCAAAGCCGGGAGGAATGGGAATATCCATTGCAACTTCAACAGTCATTCCTGATTTCGTTATCTCTATTGATGATGAAGATGACATATTCATAAATGTCAATGATACTCGAATCCCTCAGCTTAAACTTAACAAGATGTATGAGGATTTGAAGAAAGAAGCACGGTATCGGAAATACAATAAAGAAACAAAAGAATGGCTCAGAAAAAAGTATGATGATGCGAAATTCCTTTTGCAGGCAATTAGACAGCGCAAGAAAACCATGCTGAAAGTCATGACCGGTATTGCAGGTGCCCAAAAAGATTTTTTCAGATATGGTGAGAGTGCACTTAAACCATTAATCTACAAAGATGTTGCAGATGTTACCGGAATGGATGTTTCAACCATATGCAGAATAGTCAATGGAAAATATGTTCAAACTAATTTCGGAACATATGAATTGCGCTTTTTCTTCAGTGAATCTTTGCCAAGCGATGATGGCGAGGAGATTTCAACAACTGTAATCAAACAAAAGATAAAAGATTTGATTGAAAAAGAACCAAAGCTCAAACCACATAGCGATGACAAATTAATGTCTGAATTAAAAAAACAAGGTTTGAATGTTGCGCGAAGAACTGTCGCTAAATATCGTGAACAAATGCGCATTCCTGTTGCAAGACTTCGTAAGGAATTATGATAGCATATGTCTTTGGCAACTTTCTTATCAATAATCGATCACTCACTGAGACCTCTATTAGGAAATCTGCATCCTAGAATATTCACGCATTTATATTCTGCAACTCGACCCTGGTTCTCAGCAATTGCTGCGAATGATGAAATTCAACCTGTCATTGTTCCTAATACTCTTAAAGTCCGTTTACGAAATTTGATTTTCCGATCACCAATCGGCAATGCAGCCGGCATGTATAAGCATGCTGAAGGGTATGAAAGGGCTTATGCTCAGGGTGCAGGATTCTATTTGGCAGGAACAACCACTTCGCTTCCTCGTAAAGGTAATGTAAAGAATGGAATCACTTTGCCATTTGTACCTTATCCGAAGAGTCATGCTGCATCAAATTGGTTGGGTTTGCCGAATAAAGGACATATCGAAACGGCAAAACACATTGCTACATTCTCACATTATCCGGAATTTCCAATCGGAGCAAGTGTTTCGATGGATCCCGGAATGAATATAAGTCAGGGATTGGAAGGATTGATTGAAGGGATCAAGGCGTATCAAGAGGCCGGATGTGATTTCATTGAACTAAATGAGAGTTGTCCGAATGTCCCAGGACATGCCACTGATCATAAAACGATTGATGACTCACTCATTGCTAGACTTGATGCAATAGCAGATATCATAGATTTAGAAACATATCCTGTCATTGTAAAATTTTCAAATGATACCGATCCGGCATTGATTAAACCTCTCATGTCAATACTTGTTGATAGAAAATTTGCTGGAATCAATCTAGGTAATACCTCAACCGCATATCAAAAGTATGCAAGCCAAATCCATGCTGATGACAAAAAACATTATGAGTATTTCACAAAGGAATATGGTGGGGGATTAAGTGGGGCAATCATGCGTGAGTCTTCACTTCAGATATGCTCCATTGCACATGAATATCTAAGGGAACATTCCATCAAAGATTGTATTGTTATTGCAACGGGCGGGATCGAAACATCAGATGACATTAGAGATGCATTGAATACAGGTGCTCATCTGACTCAGTGGTATACAGGGTATTTTGAACGCTTTGGTGTAGATGGGAATAAAGTCTACTCAAACCTTTATCAGCAATTGGAAGCTTAACGAAGAGCTTCTCGAACTCTTGCGGATACATAATCCATTACCCATACCACAAATGCTATCATAATGATGATAAGTCCAACCTCATTCCATTGAGCAAGTCCTTGATATTGCATGAGCATTGTTCCTATACCACCGCCTCCAACCAAGCCAATGATAGTTGCCATACGAACATTGATATCCCATCGATAAATTGT
>JBIKKD010000180.1:0-3708 GCA_044360565.1 Kapaibacterium sp. (SeqCode) | reverse complement strand
ATCAATGACAACTTGTGGTTTTTGTGTTGTAGCAGCATTATCCAAATAAATGAGTGGCTTACCATTCATCTTGTTCTGCAATATTGGAAAATGGGATCTCCATTCATCCACAAGTGAATTCATAATATTACTCACCGGAACTTAATAATAATGAACCGGTAAAATATGATTGCAATTCTTCTATATCTATCAACTGTATCACTTCACCTATGAATGCTTCTGTCAATAATCTCATTCCAACTTCTCTTGGGATACCTCTGGCCTGTAGGTAATACAAAGCTTCTTCATCGACAGAACCTGTAGTTGCACCATGCGAACACTTTACATCATCAGCAAATATTTCAAGCT
Organism: Kapaibacterium sp. (SeqCode); assembly: GCA_044360565.1. Lineage (GTDB taxonomy): Bacteria > Bacteroidota > Ignavibacteria > Kapaibacteriales > UBA961 > UBA961. The sequence continues at coordinate 3,360 of JBIKKD010000180.1, read as the reverse complement.
GTGGTTTTGTATTGATTGTTGCCTTTGGGCTAAGAAGCAATGTACGATTTGATTGATAAGCATTAGTTTTCTGTGCATCCAATCGCACAAATATCTTCCCATTGAATACAGCTGTAGAAGATTCATCCAATACATGCTTGAATAATTCATTGCTTTCACAATGTGGAGCGATGTGATCAACTATTGTATGATTATCTATGAGTGATTGTTTGTCTCCGGAAACTATACCGTAGATATTATACAATGCATTCTCTTCAACTAATTTGCCGGTGATAGTATTGCGTACTTTGTTTGAATCGTGGACAATCACATGATCCTGAACTTTTGCATTGCTCTTGACAACTGATTCACAATTGTAGATCAATGCACAATCTTGCAGTCCATCTTGAATGATGATGTGATGCAATTCAGAATCCTGATTTGCATGAACGGAAAAGCTTGTATTAATAAGACCCTTCTTCACATTAGGAACATGATATGATTCAATGATCTTTACTTTGGCACTTTTTGCAAGATTAATTGTAACTGTTGGTGATGCAAGCAAAGGCATATTGTCATCAGTTTCAATGATTTGCAAGATGTGAATCGGAATTGAAACATCATATTCTTCATCAATGCTCAATACTATTCTATCTTTATGTAATAGTGCATTAAGTATTGGGAAAGGATTATCATTCGGATTAGATTCGATATTTGATATGGGTGAATGTTCTGTAGTAAATGTCAAACCTTTAACTTTTTCAAAAGTATCTGATTTGACATAGTTCCCATTAATTATAACAAGATGATGTGCTTGTGCAATATATGGCTGATACTGCTTCGGATCATACTGATGTGAAGACATTAATGGAAGTGCATAATCTGCCATGAGCAATGTGTTAAGTGGAAAGTATTTCCACTCTTCATTTCTAGGTGTAGGCAATCCTGATTTGGTAAGAGAACTCAACCCATCAGAGAACTGAGGATTATCTAAAAATGCAAGAGGATATTCTTGCACTCTTAACTGTTCTTTTAATGTTTCGAGAGAATGTAATTGTATCATAGGGATATTGTTCAGGATAATGAGACTTCTTCTTTAATCCAATCATAACCCTTTTCCTCAAGTTCAAGGGCCAATTCTTTTCCGCCTGTTTTTACAATTTTGCCTTTGTATAAAACATGTACAAAATCAGGCACGATATAATTGAGAAGTCTTTGATAATGTGTGATGAGAATTGTTGCTTTGTCGGGTGATCTAAGCGCATTGACACCTTGTGCGACGATTCTTAGTGCATCGATGTCCAGTCCTGAATCGGTTTCATCAAGAATAGATAACTTTGGTTCTAACATTGCCATTTGGAATATTTCATTTCTCTTCTTCTCTCCGCCGGAAAAGCCTTCATTGAGTGATCTTTGTAGAAATGACATATCAAGTTCAACGAGTTTCGCCTTTTCCTTCATCAAAGCAAGAAAATCCATTGCATCGATCGTTTCTAGTCCACGATATTTTCGGATCTCATTCAATGCGGTTTTAAGAAAATTTGCTGTGGATACTCCCGGAATCTCTACAGGATATTGAAATGCAAGAAATACGCCTTCACCGGCTCTTTCTTCAGGTGCCATTTCAAGGAGATCTTTTCCATTGAACTCAATGGAGCCTTCATTTACAGTATATTCTTCTCTTCCTGCCAAAATTGAAGCAAGGGTAGATTTTCCGGAACCATTAGGACCCATGATTGCATGGACTTCACCTGGATTAACGATTAAATCGATACCTTTTAAAATGGGTTTGTCTTCAATGCTTGCATGGAGATTTTTGATATTCAACATTATGAGTATGTATAATTATGTAACAAATATTCTAGGTTTATCCAACGCTTCCTTCGAGACTGACTGCTAGTAATCGCTGAGCTTCAACAGCAAATTCCATAGGAAGTTGATTCATGACTTCTTTGCAATATCCATTGACTATCAGCGCAACGGCTTCTTCAGTGGAAATGCCTCTTTGATTGCAATAAAAAAGAACATCTTCTCCAATCTTTGATGTAGTGGCTTCATGTTCCACGGTAGCAGTGTTATTTGCAACTTCTATATATGGAAATGTGTGTGCACCACATGTGGATCCAATGAGAAGAGAATCACATTGGGAGAAATTCTTAGCATTACTTGCTGTTTTTTGAACTTTGACAAGTCCTCGATAACTATTATGGGATACACCGGCTGAAATACCTTTTGACACAATTCTACTCTTTGTGTTCTTGCCAATATGAATCATCTTGGTTCCGGTGTCAGCTTGCTGATGATTATTTGTAACAGCAACTGAATAGAATTCACCAATGGAGTTATCACCAAGTAAAATTACTGATGGATATTTCCATGTGATTGCAGAGCCGGTTTCAACTTGTGTCCATGATATTTTGGAATTTCTTCCTTTGCAAATTCCACGCTTGGTCACGAAATTGTAAATACCGCCCTTCCCGTCCTTATCACCCGGATACCAATTTTGAACAGTTGAATATTTCACTTCAGCTTTTTCAAGTGCTACAATTTCAACTACAGCTGCATGCAATTGATTTTCATCTCTCATTGGAGCTGTGCATCCTTCAAGATAACTGACATAGCTTCCCTCTTCAGCAATTATGAGCGTTCTTTCGAATTGACCTGTATCTTTTGCATTAATACGGAAATAGGTGGAAAGCTCCATCGGGCAACGAACACCTTTGGGTATATAGCAAAATGATCCATCAGTAAATACGGCTGAATTAAGTGCTGTGTAAAAATTGTCAGATGGCGGTACAACTGTTCCAAGATATGCTCTGATCAATTCAGGATGTTCTTGAATTGCCTCACTCATGGAGCAAAATATAATTCCCATTGAAGCCAATTTGTCTTTGAATGTTGTTGCAACTGAAACACTATCCAATACAGCATCGATTGCAATACCACTCAATCGCTCTTGTTCGGCAAGGGAAATTCCTAATTTTTCGAATGTTTTTAACAACTCAGGATCAACTTCATCCAAAGATTTTGGAGACACTTTGGTTTTTGGAGCGGCATAATAACTTATGTCATTGAAATCAATCTTTGGATAACTGACATTCGGCCACTTGGGCTCGATCATGGTTTTCCATTTCTCAAATGCAGCAAGTCGCCATTCGAGCATCCATTCCGGTTCATTTTTCTTGGAAGAGATTAGACGAATGCTATCTTCATTAAGACCTTTAGGCGCAATTTCTTGTTCGATGTCGGAAACAAATCCGTATTTATATTCACTTGATACAATTTCATCAAGTATATCTGTTTGTTGTTCCATTGTTGTATCTCTTATAAATCAATTGTGACCGTTGAATCGCTGAGTGTGTGGTAAATAGGTGTATGAAG
>JBIKKD010000179.1:0-3712 GCA_044360565.1 Kapaibacterium sp. (SeqCode) | reverse complement strand
GAATGCCGTGGCAACCATTAATCCAAAACTATAAATCGTGAGAGGTCCCAGGTGAAAGAGAATGGGATACATGAATTCACTGCTCCATCAGAAAAAATCTTGTGCAAGTATATGGTATTTGCACGGATGACATTATCGTTTATTCGGGATGTCGATATAATAAGCGCCATTTTTTGGAGCAGGCAAAGCTCTTTTCAAAATCCATGGATTCAATAGTTTGACATCTTTATATGATGTGCCATTATTGATTGACCATGAAGCCAAATCCATTATCGGTCTGTCCACTTTTACCGTAGTAACAATTGGTTCAGGATAGACATCATCCTTTGATAATACAATACCGTACTTATCGGCATGCTCCATCAATTCCTTGATCACTGCAATTCGTAATATATAGCGAGAGGTCTCTTCATTGAGGAATAAATCATAGAATGATTCTCCTTTTTGAAAAGTGATATTCTCTTTTACACTGCCATGTCCCATATTATATCCTGCGGCTGCAAGTGACCAACTTTTGGAAGCATTGTAACCGGACCGTAAATATTGTATCGCCGCTCTGGTGCTTTTCCCGATATGTCTTCTTTCATCCACAAATTCATCAACCTGCAAACCCATCGACTTTGCGGTTGGCTCCATGAATTGCCAAACTCCTACTGCATCTTTTGGTGAACGCGCCATGAATAGAGCACTTTCAGCCACCGCCAGATATTTCAAATCATCCGGGACCTGTTCTTCTTTAAGGATTTTTTCAAATAGGGGGAAATATCTACCAGCTCTTTTGATATATAAAATCAACTGACCGGGAGTTTGTAAATTCAAATAGAATTCACGCTCAGCTCTTTCACGAACTTCGAGTATTTCCAAAGGAACTTTTTCACCACAAAAACTGAGGGTTTTCGGAAATGGGATTGCTGATAAATAAGTGAGATAATTTCCCTTTGTTTCATCGATTGATATCTTTTCCTTGCTCTCCGAACCTGTGCATGAAGATACAGAAATCATGAGAAATATCGAAGAAGTCAGAATTACCCCGAGATGCCTTATTCGAGATGAAATAGCCATAATGAAAAATCAAGATAGTGAAATGATATGATCGCAGAAATTCGTTTCCGCCTGCTCATTTGTCGCAATAATTGTGCCACCACCCATTGCTTTGTGCATATTCAAGATTGTTCTGAAAATCTCCTGACCCTTGGTATCGAGATTCGTTGATGGTTCATCCAAAAGGAGTATTGGGTTTTGTCGAATCATTGCGAGTAGATATTTCACTCTCTGTTTCATTCCCGATGAAAATGCTTTGATTTGTCTGGATTCATGTTGTTTTAAGCCGGTGACCTCAATAAGCTGTTCATAAAGCGCTGTATTGAAATCAACTCCGCTCATATCGCAGAAGTATTGCGCATGTTCATTTGGTGAGAATTCTTCATAAACGGTTAGATATGGAGCAATGAAGCCAATCTGCATGGGTATATGTTCATTCTCAAGTTGAGTCCCATCTATGTGAAATGTCAGCGAGCCGGTGCTTGGCATTAATGTACCCGAAAGCATTTTCATCAATGTGGACTTTCCCGATCCATTCCAACCGATTATGCCAAGAATCTCGCCATTTCTGAGAGATAAGTCAATAGGAGAAAATACTGATGTGAAACTGTCAAATGACTTGGAGATGTTGACTGCCTTTAGCTCAAAGGGAGGGAATTGTTTCATTCATATCGCTCCAATGAGAAAGTCTCTCCGAGATATCGTTTGCGAACTTCCTCATTTTCAGCAATTTCTTCTGCGCTACCTGAACAGAAAATTTTACCATCGATCAGAATATATGCGCGGTCTGTGATGGATAATGTTTCATGCACATTGTGATCGGTTATCAGAACCCCAATTCCTTTTTCCTTTAGTTTTTTTACGAGATGCATGATTTCTTCAACAGTTATCGGATCAATGCCCGCAAATGGCTCATCGAGAAATATGAATTTTGGATCGGAAGCAAGTGCTCTGGCGATTTCACATCTACGACGCTCGCCACCGGATAGCATATACCCCTTGCTCTTTCTGATATGAGTGATTCTGAAATCTTCCAACAATTGTTCGAGTCTTTCTTTACGCTCGGCCCTCTTCATGGACTGCAATTGCAGAATGGCGAGGATATTATTCTCAACCGAAAGTTTTCTGAAAATGGATGCTTCCTGAGGTAGATAACTCACTCCGAGTCTGGCCCTTCGATACATGGCCATGGAAGTGATTTTTTTATCATTCAAGTACACATTGCCTTCGCTGGGTTTTACCATGCCTACCATCATATAGAAAGAGGTAGTTTTTCCTGCTCCATTTGGTCCGAGCAAACCCACAATTTCACCTTCTTTTAATTCAAGAGAAACATCATTCACTACCGTACGCTTGCTATATCGCTTGATGAGATGCTCGGCTCTTATCGATTGTTTCTCTTCGGTTTGCACGTATGCGCCTTAGAAATGGTTAGTTTTTATTTCTCTCAAGATACAATTTTTTCTTCATTGTCTCGCCCGAGCGATCGATCAATATGTTCATGGTTTGACCTACAACTCCATCATAGATTGCCATTTCAATGTCTTCGCTGTTTTCGATCTTTTCACCATCTATTTCAAGAATGATATCACCTGGTTCTATGCCGGCTTTTTCGGCTGGCGTTCCTCTGCGTACTTCAACTACAACCACACCCTGATTTTTACTTAACTGAAAATATCGTGCAATACGATCATCAATCTGCTGAATAATGAAGCCAGGGGTGAAATCCCTATCAATCTTGCCATCATCTTTTAACTTTTTTAGAATTTGATCCACTCGATTGCTTGGGACAGCAAATCCGATTCCAATACTACCACCATTGTATAAAATGTCGCGATTAAGGAAATTATCTTGATAATTCCTTTGACTAGGAAAAATAATTGTGTTCACTCCGATGATTTCGCCCATACTATTGAGAAGAGGTCCTCCTGAATTGCCACTATTTATCGCTGCATCAGTTTGAATCATATTCTTGTATACTCGATTTTCATGCTTTATATCAACTCCTGCATTACTGATGACTCCAACAGTGATTGAGGGTTTATCATTTTTTTCAAAAAGCCCTAGGGGATTGCCTAGTGCAATAGCCCATTCACCAATGATGACATCTTCTGAATTGGCAAATTTCAAGTAGGGGAAATTGTTACCATCAATTTTTAATAGAGCAACATCACTAACCGGGTCAGAACCAATGATTTTTGCATCATATTTTTTTCCATCTGTCATGGTAATCTCAATTTTCTTGGCATTGCCAGCAACATGATCGTTGGTGACAATATAACCATCGGAGGAGATAAGAAATCCGGTTCCCCTACCCAACTCTTCTTTTTTTCGCGTGAAAAAACGATCAAAGAATGGATCTCCTGTTGCGCCAACAATCCTAATTTCGGTTACTGTAATCCCAACAATAGCAGGACTTGCAATACGAACTGTTTCAGTAATGGCATTTTGACGCGAATTAGAAATGGCATCATTACGATTGATGATTTCTGCACGTGGCTTTTGCGCCTTATCTGATTCATGTACAAAAGGAGCTTCCTGTGTGCACCCTGCAATAAGCACTCCGGTGCCAGAGAGAAGTAATGTCGCAATTGTGGCCAAAATTGAACGAGTTTTCATTGGAATACACCTGATAAACTATTGGTTGATTATCTTTGCATGCGATCAAAAG
>JBIKKD010000027.1:0-11676 GCA_044360565.1 Kapaibacterium sp. (SeqCode) | reverse complement strand
TCGTGATATAACCTGTATGTTACGCCAATGTTAAGTCTTGGTAAAGTACCCTCTCTTTTCCCTAACTTTGTGTGAATAACTTTGGAGTATATATGTCATTCGAACTATTGCAAACCTTATGTAAAACCCCCGGAATACCCGGTCGGGAGCATCAATTCAGAGATTATGTATCCGGAATTCTTGGTCCAATCTCAGATGAACCACTAAGAACAGATCCGATGGGCAATCTTTTTGCGGTGAAAAAAGGAAATGGTACAACGCCTCGCTCCATCATGCTTGCCGCACATATGGATGAAATTGGATTTATTGTCCGCTTCATTACAAAGGAAGGATTCATTTATGTGCAACCACTTGGTGGCTTTGATCCGAGAGTATTGATTGCGCATCGCGTGACCGTGCACACAAAAGTGGGTCCGCTGACAGGAGTGTTTGGCTTTAAGCCAACGCATTTCACAACGCCTGAAGAAAGAAATAAGGTTGTTCCCCTAACTGATTTGTTCATTGATATCGGCTATCCTGCCGAAAAAGTCAAAGAAATGGTTCGCATTGGAGATCCTATCACAATGCAATCGGATTTGATTGAAATGGGAAATCTCTATTCTGGCAAAACTTTGGATGATAGAGTAGGTGTCTATGTGATGCTTGAGGCATTTCGCAGATTCAAACAAAGCGCAGATCATATCCATGCGGTTGCAACCGTGCAAGAAGAAATCGGTGTTCGTGGTGCAAGAACAGCATCATTTGGATTGGAACCACATATCGGCATTGCATTGGACATCACAATCGCAGCGGATATTCCCGGTGTAGATGAAAAAGATCATTGCGTGAAGATTGGTCAAGGCGTTGGAATCAAGGTGATGGATAGTTTGTCGGTTTCACATTATGGACTCTATCAATTCTTCTGTGAACTCGCCGAGAGATTTGAAATCCCGCATCAATATGAAGTGCTTCCAAGTGGTGGAACAGATGCCGGCGCGATGCAAGTCTCACGCGATGGCATTCCCGTGATCACACTTTCGATCCCGTGTCGATATACTCATACCGTCGCTGAAGCTGTTCACAAAGATGATATCGAAGCAACGATTCGATTGCTGATCGCATTTCTTGAACATTCCCATGAATTTACATTCTAATGAAAAAGGCTTCCCTCGGGAAGCCTTTGATTTTTCAGGTTGAAACTGTATCAGAAATTAATTTTGATCGTACCTGTTGATGCATTATAAGTAACAGGGAATTCTCTGAGTGTTTGAGAAGGACCGCTCTCCAATACATTTCCGAAGTTATTTTCATCAACAGAATATTTGGCTTTCATTGGGCAAGTCTCGCAAATTATTTCCTTATTAACAGGATTACCTAATGCAGGTGCAGGAGACTTTTTCTCGCAATTTTTGGGACATCCAACAGAGATGCAACGATATGTGTTAATATCGGTTTTTAAAATAATAATCGGATTTCCATTATTATTTGAACCATATGTTCTTCGTACAAATCCATCAATATTTCCCAATCCCGGCTCATCTGCAACTTTTAACTCAATTGAACCATCACTCGGAGAAGTGGAATCTGAGCACCCTGACAATGATAAATTCATGAATAAACCTGCAGAAGCAAGAGGAGCAATACCTAATGCTTTTAAAATAATTCTTCTTTGAGAGTCTGTAAAGGTTTTCTGCTCTGCCATATACATATCCGATTTTTAATTAACAATTTGCGTTCAACATAGCGAGAAAATATGTTAGTAGCAAATTACTTTTTTGCGAAGACATTGATTATAAAGGGATTATAACCACATCTACACTTTCCGTAAGAAAAATGTTCTCATCTCGCCTTTGCCTTTAATCTGCATTGTACCTCGATCATGAATAGAAATCACTCCGAATGATAAAGTGATCGTATCCGGAAAAGATTCAGATCCAGACAAACCACAAAGATTTCGAACAAATGATTCACTTACATGCACTTCTTCTCTTTGTCCTTGAGATTCCATCCTTGAAGCAGTATTGACAGTATCACCCCAAAGATCATAGGTATATTTGTGACCACCAATGACTCCTGCAATGACAGGGCCACAGTGTAAACCAATTCTAACTTTAATTATATCATGTCCGGGAAATCGATGTTTTTTTGAAACATCCAATACTCGAAATGCAAATTCAGTAATCTTTTCAGCATGATTTTCACGCAATGTCGGAATTCCACAAGCACCCATATAAGCATCGCCCAGTGTCTTGATCTTTTCAATCCCTAGTTCAAGTGCGAGTGCATCAAAATCCGTGAAGAGACCATTCAAAGTGCCAACTACTTCAGCCGCCTGCAATCTCAAGGCGGTCTCTGTGAAAGAAACTATATCAGCAAAAATGATACTCACATTATCATGCTGCTCTGCTATCATTGTTTCACCTGAAACAATTCGATTTGCAATTTCAATCGGCAGAATATCATGTAGAATTCGTTCTTTTTCTTTAAATCGAATCAATGACTCTTGATTTGATCTTTCAATTTGTTCAATCTTGCGTATGAGCTCTAATTCCACTGCTTGCTTTTTTGCTTGTTCATTCATCACTTCTCTTTCCAAATCATGATATAATTTGAAATGATGAAATGCTTCCCCAACTCGATTAAGAGTTTCATATAATTTTGATATCGAGAAATGCGTTCTATATTCTTCTCTTTTCTGACCTAACTCCTTATGAACTTTCAATGCTTCTTTCAGATAATTCTCGCTTTTCCTTGCATCATAATGTTCAAAATCAGAAATACCATATAAATCACCTAATGCTGCCTTCCATCCGGCTTCTTCTGCTCTGATTCCAAGTTCATTCGAAATTGAAATTGCCTTTTGTAAATATTCATTGCCTTTAGAATAATCCTTGACCGCAATAAAAACCAATCCTAAATTTCCATATGCAGATGCTATTTCAGACTTACTTCCAATTCTCTTTGCAATCTCCATTTGTACATTTAAATAGTCCATTGCATCTTGATTCTCGCCTTTAACTCGATATATCTCTCCAAGATTTTTAGCAATGTACATTTCTTGATCAGGATTCGGAAATTCCTTCAATAATTCTAGAGCTTGCTGATTATACTTCAAGGCTTGTTCATGATCGCCTAGATCTTTATTAATGGTGGCAATATTGCCAAGCTGGCGAATCATCCCGGAAATATTATCATGCTCTTCATCAATCTTTAGTGCTTTCTGATAACATTCCAATGCTTTTGGAAAGTCAGAAACTGAACCATACACAACCCCCATATTTCCATAATACATTGAATGATTTGTGCTTATATCCAACTGCTCATCTAGGTTCATAGCTTTGGTATAAAACTCAAGAGCTTTTGTATACTTACCGAGATTACTATATATCACACCCATATTTCCGAGAATTGAAGCAATTCCTCTCAAATTCCCCATTGTTTCTTCTTTCTTGAGTGCGGATTTGTAATATGTTAGAGCATTATCGAATTCTGAAATGCTCACATAAGTCATTCCAATATTTGTCTCGCAACTTGCTATTTTCCGTACATCTCCAATTTGTTCTGCTAGTTCCAATCCTTGCAAATAATAGGTGAGTGCTTCATTGAATTCCGACATATAATAATGAAGTACGCCTAGATTCATGAGATACTTTGACATTCCATCCATATCACGCTCTTCAATACATAATTCAAGAGCTTGTTTAATGTATTCACGTGCTTGTTCATACATTCCAGTTTGAAGATATAGGACTCCAGCATTCCCATTGATTTGCGAACAAAGTGATTTACTCCATGAAGAACCTTCTTCTTTCATGAGTTTCAATGCAATTGAGGATGATATTTCTCCTTTATTTCTGTTTCCTCTTCTCCAATATGATTGCGAGAGAAGTACATGAAGATATGCAGTATGCTCTTTGGATAGATTCATTTCTGAGTGAAGTACACTCAAACATTCATCTTCCAATTGTTGATAATGTCCTAAATCCAGTAATGACTTCAATGGATCAATATCATATATGCGATTATGTGCTTTTTCGATTATCATCAAAACTCAATCGTGATGGTCTTTGCTGTTTGATTATATGTGACTATGAATGTCTGTGCGGAAGGACTTGACTGACCACCAATATTCTGCGCAAAATTTCCTTCGCTTAGTCCGAATTCCGCGCCGTGATTTGGACATATTGCTTTATTCCCGAAGGGAACTCCAATAGTACCACCTTCATGCGGACAATAACTCGACATAGCGCGGAATTTATCTTGTGATGTTCTAACCACAATCACGGGTCTATTCGAATTCATGTTTGCACCAAATGCTCGTCGAATGGAACCACCAATTTCCAATAGTGAAGGTTCATTTGCTAAAGTTAGAGTTATCTTCTCACCAGTGAGCGGGGTATTTGGATTGTCTTCATCCGAACAACCTGATGTACATAAACTCATAATCACTGCACCAGAAACTACGGGCAATATTCCCATAGTGCGTATGAATTGTCTGCGATCTACTTGATTCTCTTTCATGTTTCCTCCCTTAATGTTTGATAATTGATTGTGAACGAATGCGATGTCCTGCTTGATCGATCAGAGAAATCACATACATACCTGAAGCCAAATCCTGTAATGATATTTCCTGCAATGATTGCTCAAGTGCAATGCGCTTCATTTCAATGCCTGTGATTGAATGAATCACGAATACTCCACCTAAGGGCATAACACTTTTGAAATCAATTAAGATATTCTCATTCGTTGGATTCGGCTTGATGGTAAATGATTCTGCCATGACTTGTTCTTCTGCGGACAATGCAATTGCACAATCCGCACCGGCAGCAATACCTTCATTTGGTTTTTCATTGTATTGATATTCAAGCAATGTACATCCATTGGTTGCGGATATCGCCATGCGCATCCATCCATAATGGAAGGCATCGCCGACTTGAATGCGGAATCCAACATAGCCGGTTTTACCATCAAGCGCGGTATGCTCCGGACCATGCAATATAATAGGTGCGCCACCTTGATTCCATGTATTGTCGGGACCAATCACTGTTCCCGGCTCAAGGAAGACCACTTTTGAGCTCATCACTGATTCAGTTATGAAACCACGGCCATAGTTCTCAATAGCATACACATCATTATTCTTCCACATGCCATAATATCGTGGGAATGGACCTTGTAATTCAAAAAGATTCCATGTTGTGTCCGCACTTGCTCGAACATATGTATCCACACATGTCTTCTTCCACGGATCTCTGAACTCCAGACGCAATTGTGTTGACATATTCACTATTGCTTTATCCGTACCTTCAGAAAATGCCTCTTCAAATAATGTGAATGTGAGCGATGCCTTTGTATCATTTGATGCATGCTTCACGGCCTTTCCGGAAATAGTAATCGTGGCAAATGTTCCATCATCGGAAACAATGATATTCTCTTTGAGTCCATCAGGCAATTCAATCGGAGAATAATGATCTCCTGAAATCAAAGTATTTCCCTTCATGCCAAACTTCGCGCCATTGCTCGCATAAATAGTAATTGAACCACCATCTAAACTACCATCATTGATCAATGCCTCTCTGAGATATTGCGTTGAATATGAAATGAAAGGCGAATCTAAACAAGTGTCTTTGCTATTTGGAGACAATAAACCCGTTGCCACAAGATTTGATGGTTGCCACAATGTGCTTCTTCCGGGATGCTTCATAGCGGCGTCCATGCGTGCAACTTGGTCAATCGTAAAATTCTTGTAACATGTGGTATTATAATCCATGTAATTTTCACCATTGATGACTCCATTGCATCGAGTTGCATCACAACCCGCTGCCGCGATATCCGTCGGAGGAGTATCATCACATAAATCACCTGCACCCGTGCATGAACTTCCTTCAAATGTATGGCGAAGATCGAGATAATGTCCAACCTCATGCGTGAATGTTTGATTGAACTCCAAGTAATTATACGATGAACCACCTTTTCCGAGATATACATAATTATACACCATGCGAGCGATATCATTATCACTCATCCAAGTTGATGGATACCAACATACCCCGGAATTATTGAAGACATTATTCGCATATATATCATTCTGAACATAGACATTGAAGTACTTATAATTGTCCCAAGCATAAGTGCGAATTTGATTTTCCCAGCTTGGTCCGATATTACCAAATCCACCCTGACGGTCTTGATAATACATCACGCCATTGGTGGGCTTTCCAAATGGATCTCTTTTTGCAAGAGCAAATCTGATTTTTGAATATGACTTCGAGTTTTTGAATACAGGATTCACGGTTCCATAATCAGCATCCGTTCCGGCAAATGTGCGATTCAAATCTTCGATTGCATATTCCAATTGAGCAAGTGGAACACCGGCTTCTCCTTTTGGATGAAACACATGAAACACAATGGGAATGATTTGTACACATGCAGTATCGGGCATATCATGTATGCCTAATCCTGCTTCTGCATTCTGTTTTCTTTGAATCTTCGGTATGGGTCTATATGAAGGATCATGCTTGAGTTGATGATTCAATGCTTCAATTTCCCTTGAAATACCCCGATCATGCGATTCCAAACCACCGGGAATGGGTTCTTTTGGTAATTGTTGAGCATTTACGATCATACTCATGATCAGAAAGAGAAATGCAGTGTAGAATATGTTCATATATAACTCCTTGATGACATTATGATGACCACAAAATAGACAAAAGACATGGAACCGAAAACTGAAAACATGGGTTTCATCGGCATGAATAATACCGCAATTTCCCTAATTCCATACGATGGCGATGCCATCTATCATCCGGTTGATTCATATGAATTACCTCAACTTCAATGGTTTGAGATTCTTTCTCAATCAATTGATTGGTCGCATGATACCGTAAAAATGTTTGGCAAAACACTGACTCTCAATCGAAAGAGCGCATGGTATGGGGATTCCGGAGCAGCATATTCCTATAGCGGGATTCGTCGGGAGCCATTGCAGTGGACAGAAGAATTGTTGATGATTAAAAAATCATGTGAGGAAGTGTCGAATGCGACCTTTAATTCCGTTCTCTGCAATTACTATCATGATGGTAAAGATGGCATGGGATGGCATAGCGATGATGAGCGAGAACTTGGCAAGGAACCCATCATTGCATCAGTGTCTTTCGGCGCGGAACGCATATTTGCCTTTAAACATCGCAATTCAAAAGAGCGCATAAATATTCGACTGGAACATGGAAGCATGCTCATCATGCGAGGTCAAACACAGCATTCTTGGCAACATGCATTACCCAAAAGTACTATTGTGCATGAACCTAGAATCAATCTCACATTCAGAAATATTCTGATGTGAACAAGATGCCTCGAATAAATCAGTATAATTCCATAGTTTGCTAACACACTGAAATCACTCCTGAAATTCACCGAATATCATGAAAGAAAAAACCACTGTTCTTACGATAATGGGATTCAAAGAATCACCTCCGGATAGTTCTTATCCGTTGTTTTTATCAGGTGTGAGTGCCGGTTTTCCTTCGCCCGCAGAAGATTATATTGATAAAAGACTTTCACTCGACGAATATCTGATCCAAAACAAAACGGCAACATTTTTCGTGCAGGTGAGTGGCACTTCCATGGTGAATGCTGGCATTTCAGATGGCTCGCTCGTTGTCGTGGATAGATCTCTCAAAGCTCAGTCTGGTGATATCGTTGTTGCGATCGTGAACAATGAATTTCTCATCAAAAGAATTGAAATGCGTGGTTCCGAATGCTTCTTACATGCCGAAAATGAAAAATATGGAACCGTAACTCTCAATGAAAATTCCGGTGATTGCATATGGGGCGTGGTCACTTCCTGCATTCAAAAATTCCGATGAATCATGGTCTTTGCACTTGTTGACGGCAATAACTTTTATGTGAGTTGTGAACGCGTTTTTCAGCCCGCTCTGAGAGGCGTTCCCGTAATTGTACTATCCAATAATGATGGTTGTGCCGTTGCTCGTTCCAATGAAGCCAAAGCACTTGGAATCAAAATGGGGGATCCATTATTCAAAATCATGGATATTGTCGAGGCACATGATGTGCAAGTTTTTTCCTCCAATTATGAACTCTATGGGGATATGAGTCATCGTGTGGTGGAAACACTCTCTATGTTCACTCCCAATCTTGAAGTCTATTCCATTGATGAATCATTTCTGGATCTTGATCATATCCCATATCCTGCCCGCACTGCATATTGTCAAGAGATTCGTGACACGGTATTGCAATGGACCGGTATTCCGGTTGGAATCGGTGTTGGACCAACACGCACATTATCCAAGATTGCAAATCGCATAGCCAAGAAGAGAAAGGAATGCGAAGGAGTGTTTGTTTTTCCAGAGGATCCCATTGAACAAGATGCATGGCTGGAGCAAATTCCGGTGGAGGATATTTGGGGTGTTGGATATAGAACGGCACCGCGCTATAAAGGTGCAGGGATCATGAATGCCAAAGACTTGAAATATGCCCCTCAGGAATGGATAAAAAAAGAATTCACGATTGTCGGCTTGCGAATGGTGCATGAATTGAATGGAATTTCATGCATCAGCATTGATGATTTACCTCAACAGAAAACTGTAGTCTGCTCTCGAAGCTTTGGAGAGTATGTCACGGAATTGCATGAACTCACAGAAGCAATTGCAAGACATGCAGAAAGCGCATCGGTAAAACTTCGCGCACAAGGAACGGTTTGCGGTGCGATTTCCATCTTTATCCGCACAAATCATTTCTCCCCGAAATATCCTCAATATGCCAATTCAACTACGGTGAAATGTGAAATTCCCACACAATATTCTCCCGATTTGGTACATGCAGCAATTGAAGGTGTAAAAAGGATCTATAAAGCAGGATATCATTACAAAAAATGTGGTGTGATGCTCCATGATATTTGTCCGAAAGAAAGCGTACAACAGTCTCTCTTCATCGAACAAAACATCGTGCGTAATTCCGCATTGATGGAAGCAGTGGACAGTATCAATCTACGATATGGAAGAAGAATGATTCGCAGTGGAGCCAGTGGAGGGCCGGCAGGAAATAAGCGTAGATGGACTATGCGCAGAGACAGAAAATCACCGGCTTATACGACGCGATGGAATGAATTACCTCATTTGAATACCGATCTTCCACCGAACAAAATCTGATTCATCTTTTGTGGTGGCTGATGCGAATCAATCCAAGAACGCATTTCTTGCACTTTGGCCTGATTCAAACGCATCCATGATTCATTTTCAGAATCAGTGTTCAAACTTGACAAACTATGCGAGAATGCTTCGCAATGTCCTGAGTTCTGCAAACCATAGAAAGTATGAGCATACAAATCTGACCAAAGCGGATGTCCTTTTTCTATGAGGGATTGCAGACTACCAAGGAATTGACACAAAGTATTGGTAAAGGAAGAGTCCTCAGATCTCTGTTTCATATCATTCAAAGTTGTGTAAACACTCTGAAAAATAGAATCACCAGGGAACATTCCTATGTGCAATTGACCACCGGATGCATCAAATATTGATTCAATTTTAGAATGAAGCATTGCCTCGATTGAAGATGAATTGTAAATTTCAGGATCGAGATATAATACATAAGCATAGCATAATGCCGCCCTCAAATTATCACCTCTATTTGAAAATACATTCCCCAAAAGTACATGACTGTTCACATGGCCGGGTCGCATTTGCAGTGAATGATATAATGCTTCTTCGGACTTTGTCAAATTACCAATATCATAATATGCCAATGCCAGATTATAATGCAATTGATGCATGGTCCGAAACTTCGTCAAACCCTCAAGATATGCCTGAATCGCATCCTGGATTTTTCCGGACATATTCAATGCCGAACCCAGCATCAAATATGCTCCTTGTTGCTGTTTGCTGTCAAGATCAATGACTTTCCTACTATACAGTGCGGCTTCATCAAAGCGTTTCAGAGCAAGCAAGGTATAAGCCATTTCATATTGAACCAATCCTGATATGCTGTCATGCTTTAATGCTTTCTTATAGAAAGTAAGGGCTTGATCATAATTGCCAACATCATGCTGTGCATTACCTTTTCTAAGTAATTCTATAAGCTCCTTGCCTTCTCGAGCAATGAGATTTGAAGATGTGAAAAGAAGAAGTAAGGTCAGAAAGAATTTCATACGGTATTTCCATCGTGGTGCAATGGCAAGGAGCTGATATTCCGAAAAAAGTTACATCCGGACACTCCATGTGTATAAGTGTAATAAGGTGTGGAAAACCTTACCGAATTTGTAAAAATTAACGAAGTCTTAGAATTCTGAATGCTCCTCTGAGTACAAATGCGAAGACAATAAAGCCAATAATGAGATCCGGATATGTGGATCCAAAATAAAGCGTGAAAATTCCAGCTAGGATAACTCCCGCATTTACAAGCACATCTGTTGATGTAAAAATCATGCTTGCTTGCATATGCGGTTCATCGCTTTGTTGTTTTTGCAGTATGCGCATGCTCATGAGATTACCGGCCATTGCAATGAAAGAAATGATAATCATGGTGGAATATTCAGGTACTTCCGTTCCAAGAATTGTTCTTTTTAAGCATTCAAAAAAACCAAAAATACCCAAACTCAATTGCATGAATCCGCTCAATGTGGCTATTCGGGTTTTCAAAGCCCTCGAGCCTGAAATGACAAGCAATGAAAGACCATACACCATTGCATCGGCGAGCATATCGAGACTATCTGCAAATAGTCCAATGGACCCCGCAATATATCCGGCAATTGCTTCAATAAAAAAGAGACTTGCATTGATAATCAATACAGATTTCAATGCAGAAGCCTGATTTCCCGATTCATTGATAATTCCATGGTGATCAGAGGTTTCTTCATGCTTGGCTCCAAGTCCGAGAGGCTGGAGTCTTTCCATGATTACACCAAGATCAGCATCATGTATGATCGTTAATATTCGATTTGGAAAATCTGCCTTCATGGAATGAATTTTGGGCACATCTTGCAAAGCCATGCGAATCATGGCTTCTTCTGATGGACAATCCATTGCATCAATGCGAATTCGACTGGAAGAACTCATAAATCCTCGTGAAACAGTCCGCAAAATACTATGTTTGCATTACCTTTTCAATTATGGTTGATTCTTGGATTTTCTGAGAATTATCAACTGTAAAACACCTAGTTCATATTATTCGGTAAAGCATGCCCGGTCAAGAACATAATGGACATCAATCCAGATATCGTTTTCCTGCTTTGGAAGCGATTTTGGACATCAGCATGGCCGCGGAATATTTGCGACATCAGGTTGACAAAGCATGTGCCCCACTGGATATCAATGGTGGACAATATGCCATACTTCGATTGTTGAAAAGAGCATTTCCCGAAAGTATGTCTCGAACCGAAATCGTGAAAAATTTAATCGAAAAAACAACCGATGTCACTCGACAAATAGATAGTCTGGAAAAAAAGGGATTTGTCGAAAGAATTCGCGTCAAAGAAGACAGAAGATTGTCTCTCGCAAGAATCACTCCTTCCGGAATGGAAGTGATGGAAAAGGTTGATCCGCTCTTTTTTGCAATGCTTTCAGAAATCAGCAAGACAATTGATGAAGATGAATGCAAACAACTCTCCATGCTCTGCAAAAAAATGTATGCTTCATCGAGTGATGAAACTCGATAAGCCCCAAAGAAAGTATAATCATATTTAACTCA
>JBIKKD010000026.1:0-11736 GCA_044360565.1 Kapaibacterium sp. (SeqCode) | reverse complement strand
GTAATAGTCGTCTTTTCCAATTTTGCATCAGCCATTTGAGAGGCAATTGCACGCTTTCTGATGAGATCATAGAGTCTAGCTTCATCTTTTGAAAGTGAAGGCAACAATGCAGAAAAATCAGTGGGTCTTATGGCCTCATGGGCTTCTTGGGCATTGCTTGATTTATTTTGATATTTTCTTGTCTGTACATATTCTTTGCCAAAACTCTTTTCTATTTCTCCGGCGCAAAGAACGATTGCATCATCCGATAAATTCACGGAGTCAGTTCTCATGTATGTGATATGACCTGCCTCATAGAGTATTTGAGCGATTCTCATCGTGCGATCGATCGAGAAACTCAGCTTACGACTTGCTTCCTGTTGCAAAGTGGAAGTCGTAAATGGAGGTGAAGGTGATTTCTTGCCGGGTTTGGTTTCGACTGAGCTGACTGCATAATGAGCATTTGTGCAATGCTTGAGAAAAGAATCAGCTTCAGATTCGGCATCGAATTTCGTGGATAATTCTGCTTGAAAAGGAATAGGCTCTTTTTCTGAAAGAAAGATACCTGTCACTTTAAAGCTGGATTGAGCATTGAATGCTTGTATTTCTCTTTCTCTTTCCACTATGATTCGTACTGCAACGGACTGAACTCTTCCTGCTGAAAGAGATGGACGCACTTTTCGCCAAAGTATCGGTGATAGTTCAAATCCAACAAGGCGATCAAGTACTCTTCTTGCTTGTTGGGCATTCACCAAATCATAATCAATTTCTCGGGGCTGTTCTATGGCCCGAAGGATGGCTTTTTTTGTGACTTCATGATAAACAAATCGTTTTGAATTTGTGGGTGTAAGACCCAATTCTTCATATAAATGCCAAGCAATTGCTTCACCTTCACGGTCTTCATCGGTCGCAAGCCAGATTGTTTCTGCTTTTTTTGCCAATTTCTTTAAATCATTGACAACTTGTTCTTTCCCTTCAGAGACAATATATCTGGGTGAGAATCCATGTTGCACATCAATTGCATCATTTCCTTTGGCAAGATCACGGATATGGCCCATCGAGGCTTTAACCACAAAGTCTTTTCCTAGATATCCTTCGATTGTTTTGGCTTTTGCCGGAGATTCTACGATGACAAGATGTTTTGGCATGGATGCTTCTGCTATTATTTATTGTATTGACAAGTATTGATGTCTTTGCATACCCCAAAGATTTGCAAAGAATGCTTCATTGGTGTAAAATCAAATTGAGAACATACTTCATTCTCGATTGTATTCATTTGTTCAACATTGAACTCGATAATATGACCGCATTCAACGCATATCAAATGATCATGGTTCGGTTTTCTGGAGGACAATTCAAAATGTGCACTTTCTCCTTGAAACCGATGCTTCATGAGTATTCCACACTTTGTGAGAAGATCAAGAGTTGAGTAAATGGTTGCTCTTGAAATCCTTGATCCCTTTGAATTTATGTGAATATAGAGTTCATCTGCGCTGAAATGTCTGTCCAAAAGCGCAATCTGTTCCAAGACAAGAAAGCGCTCTTGAGTATTTCTGTACATTTTTTGCTTCAAAAAATCGGCAAACTCTTTTTTCAGTTGTTCTATTGAAACAGGTCCCGCCATTATATCTCTAGAATGCATGAAACATGTCCATCGAGGCCGTAATTACATCGATAGCCGGTCAATATACACAATTTTTAACATGACCATCAAATGCAATAAGTCCTGGTTTTGCTCGGAAAGTCTGCTCTAATTGGTGAAACAAGCGTATTTTTGCCAATGATTAGAATGGATTATTTCCATCAAGTTTTTTCTGATTTCTCATTAACGGAGATATCTCATTGAGAAAATGGCGCATTGAAGATGCATTGGAATTATACAATGTAAATGGCTGGGGCGTCGATTATTTCGGCGTCAATGAACATGGAAATGTGACTGTTAGTCCAAGAAGGGGCTCTGGTCCGGCAATAGATCTCAAGGAGTTGATTCAAGAATTGACTCTTCGTGATGTTGCTTTGCCTATGCTTTTGAGATTCCCGGATATCCTGGATGATAGAATTGAGATGATTTCTTCTTGTTTCAAGAATGCATCGAATGAATATGGATATTCCGGTAGATATTACAGTGTCTATCCAATCAAAGTCAATCAGCAAAGACCGGTTGTGGAAGAACTTGTAAGACAGGGAAAGAGATTCTCCATAGGACTTGAAGCAGGTTCCAAACCTGAGCTCCATGCCGTGCTGGCCATCATGGATAATCCCGATGCGCTGATCATTTGCAATGGTTATAAAGATGAAGATTTCATTGAGCTTGCATTGCTTGCTCAAAAGATGGGAAAACAGATTTTTATCGTTGTTGAGAAAATCAATGAATTAAAGTTGATTCGTACACTTTCCAAGCGCCTCAATGTGAAACCGAATATTGGTATTCGCATCAAATTGGCGGCCTCCGGATCCGGAAAGTGGGAAGAATCCGGTGGTGATGGATCCAAATTTGGATTAAATGCGGGTGAATTGATTGAAGCCATCGAATATGCCGAAAGAGAGGGTATCAAGGATTGCATAAAGTTGATACACTTTCATCTTGGAAGCCAGATTACGAATATTCGCAAAATCAAGGCAGGTCTTCGAGAAGTTGCTCAATTCTATGTGCAATTACAGAAAATCGGTTGTGCCATTGAATTTGTCGATATAGGTGGTGGCCTCGGTGTAGATTATGATGGCACTCGATCATCGGCCGTGAACAGCATCAATTATTCCATTCAGGAATATGCAAATGATGCCATCTACACAATGAAAGATGCTGCCGAAAAGCATGGTTTTCCCCATCCAAATATTGTTACTGAATCAGGAAGAGCACTCACTGCCCATCATTCAGTTTTGATTTTCAATGTTCTTGAAAAGTCTTCCATTCCAACAATTGGTGGCAAAGAAATCGAAATTGAAGAATCCGATCATGAGATAGTTACCGAACTTAAAACAATTCTCAAAAGATTGTCGGCCAGAACCATGATTGAAGCTTGGCATGATGCACAGCATAATAGGGAAGAAGCACTCGATCTATTCAATCTTGGACTTTTGGATCTACACACAAGAGCACAAGTTGAACAGTTGTTTTGGACAATTGCCGTTGAAGTAAGAGATCTTTCGGATGCCATGAAACAACCACCCGATGAGATGAAATATTTGAGTAAATTATTATCCGATAAGTACTTCTGTAATTTCTCACTGTTTCAATCTTTGCCTGATATGTGGGCTGTGGATCAACTCTTTCCCATCATGCCGATTCACAGACTCAATGAAAAACCAATGAGAGAAGGCACATTGCAGGATATCACCTGTGATTCAGATGGAAAGATTGATAAATTCATAGGATCCAGGGACGCGATTCCAAATCTTCCTTTACATGAATTCAAGGAAAAACAACCATATTATCTGGGCGTTTTTCTTGTGGGAGCTTATCAAGAAATTCTAGGCGATTTGCACAATCTCTTTGGTGATACAAATGCTGTGCATGTTTCAATAGATGGAAAGGGATATAGCATTGACCAAATCATAGATGGTGAATCTGTTGCCGATGTTTTGGATTATGTACAGTTCTCAGCCAAGAAACTTGTGAGAACCATGGAAACATGGGTGAGTAATTCTGTGAAAGATGGCAGAATCAGTGTTACCGAAGGAAAAGAATTCCTTACAATCTATCGATCCGGACTCTACGGTTATACATATCTGGAAGAATGATGATATTTTACGAAATGAGATTGTTGTTTGTGACTTGTTTGATGTTCTTGTGCATTTCCCTCAATGCGCAAGAGTCAAATCATCAAGTAATTCTTGGAATTGACAATCTCATTGAAATGAATTTCCTTCCTTTGCAAGGAAAGAAAATATCACTTCTCACGAATACATCAGGTAGAACGGGCGATTTAACACTTACTGCAGAAGTATTTTCCCGCAATCAAGAATGTGAATTGGTTAGCATTCTTACTCCTGAACATGGTTTCTATGCAACGGCCCCTGCCGGACAAGATGTTGGTAATGAAACACTCTATGATGTTCCTGTATATTCTCTCTATGGAAAATATCGCAGACCAACGAAAAGCATGCTTGAATCTTGTGATATAGTTGTTGTTGATATTCAAGACATCGGTATACGTTCTTATACATATATCTCAACACTATATAATGTGATGGATGCTTGTGCTGAATATGGCAAGCAACTTTTTATTCTTGACAGACCTAATCCCTTGGGTGGCATGCTGATAGATGGCTCCATAGCGGATACCAATCTTTTATCTTTCGTTGGGATAGTACCCATTCCATATATTCATGGACTCACAATTGGTGAATTTGCATTATATGTGAATGGAGAAGAATTACTCCCCAAAAGAAATGGTAAAGTTGTCAAAGCCGATGTTCAGATTCTCAAAATGAAACATTGGAAAAGATCCATGAAATGGGAAGATACAGGATTGAGTTTTGTTCCCACTTCACCCAATATTCCCAATGTCGCAGCCATAAGAGGAGCCGCAATAACCGGTCCGATTGGAGAAATTGGATCTTCAGGCATCGGCATCGGAACAACATTTCCATTCCAGTATTGTGCTTCACCGGATATTGACCCACCTGTCTTTCTAAGTTATGTGAAAGACAATCTACAGCTCTATGGAGTTCGTTCAGGCATCGGTGTATATCGTATCCCAACCGGAAAATATCCTAATAAAGACTGTAAAGGAATCATGTTGTTCACTGATGGAATGCCCGATGATAAACCCTTCACTGCAGGAATAGAATTGCTTTTGGCTTTGAGACACTTCTTTCCTGAACAATTCACCCCGCAATTTGTGAAGGATGAACCAAAATCAATGTTCAGAAAAATAATGAGCAATGATTCTTTGGTCAATGCATTGTTGCAAAATGAATCAGATGATGAGGTTAGATCAGCTTTACTTAAGGGGAGATCGGAGTTTGAAGAGAAGAGGGAAAAGTATCTATTGTATTCTCTTTATTGAATGCCATTCATTAATTCTTGCATGATATTTCTCAAGTATTCTGCTTGATCTTTTCCATGAGATTCAGGGAGATGCGGTGGGCCAATATGCACTTTTACCTTACCGGAATGAATGAATAAACCATCAGGTCTTGTAATTATTTCTGTACCAACCATCGCAATTGGAATGATGGGTACACCAGTTTTACTCGCCATAAGAAGAGACCCTTGTTTGAATGGTAGAATATTATGCGGAGGATAAGACCAAGTCCCTTC
Organism: Kapaibacterium sp. (SeqCode); assembly: GCA_044360565.1. Taxonomy (GTDB): domain Bacteria; phylum Bacteroidota; class Ignavibacteria; order Kapaibacteriales; family UBA961; genus UBA961. Next base: position 6,491 of record JBIKKD010000026.1, on the reverse strand, counting down.
GGGGAAGATGATGATGGATTGTCCTGATTGAATTGTAGACTTTGCTTTAAGAATCGACATTGCAGATGCTTTCACGGAGCTTCTATCAACGGGGATATATGGTGACATACGCAATGCTATGCCAATCAAAGGGTGATTCAACAATTCGTGTTTGTACACAAATACTGATTCTTTCGGCATGATTTCAAGCAGCACATAGATATCTGCGCTACTTCTGTGATTCACTATATAGACCGCCTTTTCAGAAAGATGTTCTTTTCCAAAGACTTCAATCGATATATCGGCATGCTTGACTATACTATGAGCCCATTCATGTGCTGATGTCTGAAATGAAACTTTGCTTCCAAACAGAACTCTGATCCTGTATGTTAGAGCATAGCCCAATGTGATGAAAAGGACTTTCAATGATCTGAATAATGTAGCGATCATGATTTCAATGGATGAATAAAGGAGGAATGTTTTCGCCATGAGGATCGATGCCGGGATTACCAAGTGTTTCTCTGATTTTCTTTTCCAATTCCGGAGTGAGAATATGCTCTATGCTTTCGGCATCATCATGAACATGGTCTATATCAAATTTTGCCGCATGCAATAAATATGCTTCCCAAAGTCGATGTAAGCGAGTGATCTTCATGCCTCTACGCAAACCCTCTTTGGTTAGGCAAAGTTGATCGGGAGAATCACTTTGTTGAATGAAACCATGAGATTTGAGAGAGGAACAATATTTCTTGTATCCAGGGACTTGTTGTTGAATATGCGAGAATGGAATAAAAGTTTTCAATGGAAGTTGAGTGAATGTTTCTCCTTTCTGTTCAAGAAAATGATAAGCGTATTTCAGAATATTATCTTCCATTGTTTCTTTATGAAAAGCTCTTTGTCTGATGATTCTTCCAATAATTCCTCTCTTAGGTGCAAATAGTGCCGAAACACAAAATAAAGTTGAAAGAACCAAAACAATCATCGCGCCGGTTGGAATATTTGGAGTTATGATGGTAATCAGTATTCCAATGATGGTTGCAAGGACTGCTGAAAGAATGGCAATTCGATAAATGCCATCAAACTCATCCTTCCAGAATCTCCCAATTGCATAAGGAATGATAAGAACTGAACCAATGAGTATGGCGCCTGTTGCAACTATACCGGTAATGATGCTGGCTATCAGCATTGCATTGATGATCAGAGAAAGTGCTTTTACAGGAATTCCATTCATCATTGCAAATTCTCTATCAAACAAGAATATCAAGATTTCTTTCTTTAATATTTGAATGCCGAAGATGGTGCATAATGCAGTGATCGAAAGTGGAATCAAATCCTCAGGAAGCATTGCGGATGCCTTACCGAGAAGAAATCCATCCAGACCTGATTGTTGACCATTTCCTGATTGCTGTATGAAAGTCATCAAGAGAATGCCAATTCCAAAAAACACGGAAAGTACTATCCCAGTTGCTGCATCCTGTTTGAGTTTTGTATGTGAAATGAGCCACTGAATGGTATATAAACCAATCCAACCGGCAATACCTGCACCGACCATGAATAATAGATTGGATTTTTCTTCAGCCAATAAGAAGGCTATACATAGTCCGGGAAGCACAGCATGAGCAATTGCATCGCCGGTCAAAGACTGCTTTCGAAGTACAGTGAAGGTACCTATGGCAGCCGTTTGAATTGCAATTAACAAACATCCTGCCAGCACGGTCAAAAGAGTGGGGCTGAATAACAAATCAAGTATATGTTCGGCGAAAAGTGATTGCATATTCCTAAATTACATAAAATGATTATGACCATCTATCGTCAATTTCGCCCTTTACTATCCAAATCTCGATGGAAATCGCCACAATATGTCTACAAATGAAGAATTGCTCGATTCAATAACATCAGGTTCAGAACAAGATTCAGCCCAATCAGTACCGGAACAACTCACGGTTCTGCCTTTGAGGGACATGATAATTTTTCCAAATATGATTTTTCCGATTCTGATTGGAAGGACTTCATCTCTAAAGGCTGTTTCACAAGCATTGGAGAGAGAGAAGTTTATTTTTGCCGTGACTCAAATTCAAGCAGGGATTGATGAACCGGCTTTGAAAGATGTCTATGAACATGGAACAATTTGCAAGATTCTTCAAGTAATTAGATTGCCCAATAATCTCTTGAAAGTATTGGTTGAAGGTGTTTTTCATGGTAGAATAGAACATTCTGTTGAAAATCCTGAATGTTTGGAAGCAAAAATCAATATTCTCAAATATGATGATATTACGATTGATGCAGAATTAGAAGCATATATCCGTAGAACACAGGATGCATTTTCCGCATATGTTTCAACAAACAAACATCTTCCTCCTGAAATACAATCTGCTTTTGAGAATATCGAAGATCCGGTTAGAAAACTCTACTATGCGGCTGCAAACATCGATAAGAATGTTCATGCCAAGCAAGAAATACTTCAGCAAACTTCTCTAAAAATGCAATACAAACAGTTGTTGAACATTTTAAAAGATGAAATTGAAGTATTGAAATTAGAAGAAGAGTTGGATACCAAGGTTTCTGATTCAATACAAAAGACACAACGCAAGTATTATATTCAAGAACAAATCAGAGCATTGCAAAAAGAGCTTGATGGTGATGAGGAATTAACTCCTGAGATGCTAACCATTCTCAGAGGCATTGAAGAAAGCGGTATGCCCGAGGAAGTCAAAACGAGAGTAATGGAAGAGTTTGACAAGTTCAAGAAAACAATGTCTATGTCTCCTGAATATTCAGTTCTACGCACATATCTCGAGACTGTGATCGCTCTCCCATGGAGTAAAATCACCGAAGATTGCACAGATCTCGAACATGTGTCAAAAATATTGAATGAAGATCATTATGATATGGAAAAGCCCAAAGAACGAATTTTGGAGTTTATTTCCATTCTGCGCATGGCCGGTACAGCAAAAGGTCAAATACTTTGTCTCTCAGGTCCTCCGGGTGTTGGTAAAACATCGCTTGCGCGTTCAATTGCACGCGCTCTAGGCCGTTCTTTCGTACGGATTTCACTCGGTGGAATCAGAGATGAGGCAGAAATTCGCGGTCATCGTAGAACTTATATCGGTGCCATGCCCGGGAAAATCATATCAGCTATGAAGAAAGCCGGAACAGTGAATCCGGTTATACTCCTTGATGAAGTAGATAAAATGTCGATGGACTTCAGAGGCGACCCATCAGCCGCACTACTTGAAGTATTGGATCCTGAACAAAACAATACATTCAATGATCATTATCTTGAACTGGATTATGATTTATCCAAAGTATTGTTCATCACCACTGCAAATGTGAAATACAATATTCCTGCACCATTACTTGATCGCATGGAAGTAATTGATTTAAACAGCTATCTCGATTTTGAGAAAGTTCAAATCGCAAAGAAGCATATTCTTCCTAATCTTCTTGAAGATTATGCTCTTAAGAGGTATAAAATCAAATTCTCTGATAAGTCACTTCTTAAAATTATTCGAGAATATACAAGAGAGTCCGGAGTGAGAAATCTCGAAAGGGAAATTGCATCCGTACTCAGAAAAATCGCCCGTAAAATAGTTGCTCAAGGTGAGAAATATTCGGATAAAGGACACAATATTTCTGAACAAGACATAGAGCAATATTTGCGTACACCAAGATTCAAAGATTCTGCTTCCAACTTGACCGATAAAGTTGGTATTGCCACAGGATTGGCATGGACAAGTGTTGGTGGAGATACTTTACCCGTTGAAGTCAGCATCATGCCAGGCAGCGAACGATTGACACTTACCGGAAAACTTGGTGATGTCATGAAGGAATCGGCTCAAGCGGCTCTGTCATATATCAGATCCCATACGGAATCATTGTCAATTGCAGGTGATTTCAATAAGGGCAAAGAAATTCATATACATGTTCCTGAAGGAGCTATTCCAAAGGATGGTCCATCGGCAGGAATCACAATGACCATTGCTTTGATATCTGCAGCAACTGGTAAACCGGTTCGAGGCGACATTGCCATGACAGGTGAAATCACTCTTCGAGGAATGATCCTACCAATTGGCGGTCTTAATGAAAAATTGCTTGCGGCAAAAAGGCAGGGAATCAAAACAGTTCTTATACCGGAAGGAAATGCAAAAGATATTCAAGAAGTCAATCCACATATTTTGAAAGGATTGAATGTCATTCCTGTTGAACATATAGACCAAGCATTACCGCATGCATTCAGAAAGTGGACAGTCACTCGTAGCGATGAGAAGATAGCAAAAACAAAAAAAGTTTTGAAGAAACCTCTAGTAAAGACAACCCAAACCAAAAAGGGGAGAGCCAAAGCCTAATTTTAGTTTAATAACTTTTTGAATTCATCGATATATTCTTTAGCTGTCTTTTCAATTGAATAATCTGCCTGCATAGCATTATCAATGATCGACTGCATCATTGATGAATCATTATACAATGAAAGTGCATCTATCAATGCATTGTGCAATGCTTGTTTTGTAAATTGTTGAAATATGATTCCATCCCCCTGCTGAGTAAGAGAGTCAAATGATTGAACCGAATCTTTGAGTCCACCAACAGACCGCACAATTGGAATTGTGCCATACTTAAGCGCATACAATTGTGTGAGTCCGCATGGCTCAAATCGAGAGGGAAGTAGAAAAAAGTCTGAGTATGCAAGGATATGATGAGCCAGTTGCTCATTGTATCCTTGAGTATAGGAAACAAATCGGGGATATCGTAATTCCAAGGCATTGAAATAAGATTGATAGCGTTCATCACCAGAGCCGAGCACAATCAATTTACAAAATCCTTGTTCGAGTAAATCTTCAATGCAACCATCGAGCAAATCAATACCCTTCTGATCTGTAAACCGAGAAACCATTCCAATGAGTGGGAGTTTGTCGGAATGTGTATAGTCTTCAAAGTAATGTTTGATGAGTTGAATCTTACCTGTCAATTTATTAGCTTTGTCATTCTTCGAGAAATGATGTGATATGCATGCATCACTCTCAGGATTCCATAATGCATAGTCCACACCATTCAAAATACCAATCAATTTTTCTGAATTATGAGAATAAACATTTTCCAATCCTTCTCCGAATTCAGAGGTCAGAATTTCTTTTGCATAACTCGGACTTACGGCAATGATGAGGTCTGCATGGTCAATTCCGGATTTCAAAGCATTGAATTCTCCTTTCCACAAACATTCTTCCGCATTCCATGATGTCATGTCAACCATTCTCTGTAAATCATACCAACCCTGATACTGAGCATTATGAATTGTGAGCACGCCTTTGCTAGACTCAAATAGTGGATGTTTGGAATATGTGAATTGTAGAAGAGGAAGCAAAAGTGCAGTATGATAATCATGAGCAGATATAATGTCAGGTTTGATGTTCAGCTTTATCATCAATTCAAATGCAGATTTGCATAAGACATAAAATCGTTCATCATTATCTGCATATCCATCTGGATTTCCATAAATACCGGGTCTGTCATATAGTTCATCTGATTCAATGAAATAGACAGGGATTTCTTCATGTGGTAATGTGGAAGTCCATATCGGGAACACTCTTTCCTTTTCAAAAAGATTAAAAGTGACGGTGATATCAGTTTTGACAATATGAAATTGCTCTTCGATTCCTTTATACTTTGGTATGACGATTATCGGATTATGACCAATTCTCTTCCAACCAATCGGAAGGGCGCCGGAAATGTCGGCAAGTCCACCAACCTTAGCGAAAGGTGCGAGTTCAGCGCTTACGAGAAGAATATTCATGAAATATCCTCTCTCATATGAGTATCATTAAGGCGAATCGGAATGAGCAAAGTTTGAAATTGTTCAAATGTACTTTTCGCAGAATGAGCAGTTGATTCTTCTGAAAAAATACCATACATGGTCGAACCGCTTCCACTCATTAATGATACTATGGCTCCGGATGAAATGAGTTGTCGTTTTATATCATTCAGAATAGGATGAATTGCATGTATTGGTTTTTCAAAGTCATTGACCAACTGTTCAGACTGAAGGTTGATTGATCCATTTTGAATGGCAGACTTCAAATTAATCATATCATAATCAGAATATTCCTGAATCTGAGAATATGCCCATCCGGTATTGATGTGAATACCTGGAAAAATAAAGAGTAGCCATGCATGCAAGTCACAAGATATTGGTGTAATTATCTCGCCTTTTCCTTCAACAATAGCAGGGGAATCATGGAAGAAAAAGGGAATATCGCTGCCAAGTGATAAGCCAAGTTCACTCAATGTGGGAATGTCCGTGGTAATTTCCCATAATTTGGTCAATCCTCTGAAAGTGGCGGCGGCATCTGAACTACCTCCACCGAGTCCTGCACCACTCGGAATGACTTTGTCCAGATGAATGATTGCTCCTTTTTGTATGCCAAAGTGCTTTCGCATCAGATGTGCAGACTTTACAATCAAATTCTGTTCCATGGGAATATTCAAATCATCATTGCTGATGAATATGATGTCAGTAT